>QMTJ01000049.1 GCA_003651045.1 Thermoplasmata archaeon
GCTCGTAAGTTTTAGCCGGCAATAGTAGCCAGCTGTTTTTACCCATTCATTTAACAACCAATAAATATATAATACTTTATATAATTATCGGTAGAATGAGAATAAAGCGTCAAATGAAAGATATATAAGAATATAATCCATATAAATATATAATAATTATATACGTTAGAAAAAAATGAAAAAACATATTTTTTAAACACCTAAAAACTCTCTATCCATCTTTTGTTATCTCGTTCACTTGTTAACAAATAAAAATGGAAACAAGATTCTCAACAGTGACTTCTCTGGGTTTTTCCTTATACGTGCTATTAACTTTAGAGGTGACCGCTCGGGATTCCGTCGTATACGCATCCTCCTAATACGTGCTATCCTATCTTTCAATGAACCTTCTGTCTTGTTTGTTTCTACAATGACAGGTTTTGTTTCTTGTACAAAATCTACTATCTTGTACTGCTTACCATTTCTAGATAAAATATTACCATTTTTCATAATTTCTCCAAGAGGATATCTTCTATTTACAAGGAATAAAGCCCCAGCGAGTAAAAACAGTCCAATGAGCGTATTTCTAATTAGTAGAATTGTACCCTGAAGATCATGAACTTTTGCTTTAAGAACATTTATATCCTCTCCTTGAGACTGTAAATTACTTCCAAATATATTCAGAGTATTATTAGTTAAATTCTTAAAACCAAGATAATCCCCCTCAAAAGCCACAACCTCATCCTTTAAAAGATACAATTTTGTATAAGTATCATTTATTGCATCATAATATATCATAAGGGTTTTATCATGCTCTTGAAGCTCTTCATAATTTTTTAAAGCTTTGTTATAAGCATAAGAAGCTATACTATGGGTATTAAACAAACCATTTTTAAGATCCTTGATAAGATTATATACATTATTAAACTCGCTTTTAACATTCATCCCGTCTATCCAATAGTTTATAGAACCATTAGCTTCACCATTAAAGAACGCAGTAAGATCCCCTTCGGTTGTGACATTAAACGTTGAACTAACATTACCGTCACTTACCACGTACACTGTAATTGTTGTACCATTATCGTCGTCGTTTGTTGCTTGTACTGGTACAATAAACAAGAGTGAACTTATCAACAGTGCTATAAGTAAAACTATATTTTTTTTCATTTTTCAAACCTCTAAAGTTTATTTCTAATAAATTTATATTAATTTTTATATATTAATGAGTTTAATGATATATAAATATTTCCATTATAAAATAAATATCTAAATATATTCTAATATTATCTTCAATCAACAAACTTAGAACTTAGTAACTGTAACTTAGTAAATACTTAGTAAAAAAATACTGCTTTTATCCACCTATCTAACTCACTTGTTTTTTAAATGAAATCTTTAACAAGAAAGGCGTCACAACAGCAGATACTATCACCAACAAAACTGTAGCCGCTAACATTTGATGAGCAAGATCACCCGTGAAAACACCAAGCTCTGTCGCAGTAGCAACTACAACCAAAGCAACCTCCATACGCGGGATCATACCAATACCAACCTGCAAAGCCTCCCGGTTTTTAAAACCAGAAATCCTTGCACCTGTCGTGCAGCCTATTATCTTACCAGCAAACGCTGCAGGGATAAACAACAAAACAAGTACACCAACATTACTCAAAACTGAAAAATTAAAAGAAGCACCCACCCAGACAAAAAACAAAGGCACCAAAAAAGTCTGACCAAGTTCACGAGTAAAATCTAAAATCCTCCTAGATTGCGGGGTCGTACCAATTATCAAACCTGCGATAAAAGCACCAGTGATAGCGGCAAGACCCATACTCTCCGCAAACGCACCAAAAAGAAAACATAAAACCAAAGCAATTGTTATAAGGATATAACGAACAGGAATAGCATCACCGAGTTTCATAATATATGATATTAAACGTAAACCAAGAATAAATGTGATAATGAAAAATATAACAACTTTTATACCCATAACAACAGGAGAACCCTGACCCACAATCACTGAGAGAATCAATATACCTAGTACATCATCAAGTACTGCTATAGTGAGAATAAAAGTTCCTACTTTTGTATGGAGTTTACCTAAATCCATCAACGTTCTTACAGAAACACCCACACTTGTAGCTGTGAGTATAGCACCAATCCCTAACGACTGCAAAGTAGGGAAACCAAGGATATGACCAACCAGATAGCCAAAAAAGAATGCTACACTAACATCCAATAAGGAGGTTAGTATTCCTCCTTTACCAGCGTTTTTTATATCACGGAAATCTGTTTCTAACCCACTTAAAAACAATAATGTAATAATCCCAAGTAAAGCAAGAGTATGAAAATCTTCACCAGTTAAATCTAAGTTAAAAGTGTATATTTTGTTGTTTAAAACATACAGTGTTGTACCAGAGAATCTCCCTAACAGGTAGGGCCCTAATATGACTCCAGCTAATATTTCACCAATTACTACTGGTTGTTTTAACTTTTCGAATAAATAATCTAAGAGTTTCGCTAAGATCAATGCAAGGGCTATCTCAAGTAATATGTCTTCCGTAGTGAAATCACCTTCATAGTAGGGTTTATTTTATCTTTAATTTGGTTGATAGTTGTTCTATTTAATGATTTCTTTAGAGACATAAGAATGATAAATCATATAGATTAAAGTTTTCCATCTGATGATGGAGGGGAGCCTTTGTTTTTATGTATAAAATAAAAGTAAGAGAAAGAGGTGATTGTATTATGAATTCAAAAAATCAGGAGAAACTTAATTCAGGAATATAAAATGGTTTTACAGCACCGAAAGATTTAACTTATATAATAAAATTTAAAATAGTCATGGAAGAGGATGTTATTGGATTTATTCATACAAAAAATTTGGCTAAAAAAGGTAGACTAAAAGCAGGAATTGCAATGTACATTACAAAGGAGAAAATCATGGGGGCAGTTAAAGTAAAATTTGGGTCTATAGCTGCATACCTTGGTGAGGGGTCAAATGTTAGTCTTGAATATTGGGAGAAAGCAAAAAAAATAAAAAAATTAATCGAAAAAAGGAAAGAATTTGAACTACATCAGGCTGATATCCAGTCAATCCAGATAAAGAAACCGGGAGTTTTTAGGCCAGGATATGTTATTTTTCAATCTAAGAACCAAGAAATGCAATTAGCTATTGGCTCAGATATTAGTGACAAAGAATATAATATTCTATATTTTCTTTTGAATAAATTTGCTCCTGATAAATTTCAAGAGATAGGGTGATATGAATGGCAAGTATCGGTAAAACAATAGGAGGAGGTTTGGTTCTTATTGTCTCTTCGTTTATAGTAGGAATACTATTCCCAGAAGCTTTTAGGGGGAGTAGTTATATTCATCTCATAATACCTATATTTTTCGGAATTTTTTTAATAATTTATGGTACTTTGAAGGGTATTTATTCTGGAGCAAAAAAATTCTCTAAAGAATCTAAGATGTATAACAAACTTGAGGAGAACTACATTACGAGATATGGTATATCAGGAAAACGTCAGCTTAATCAAGATATCATGAAGCTTACAGATGAAGGATATACTCGTAAAGATGCAATTAAACAACTCTATCAGAAGATCAAATAATCTCTATAATTTTATCTTCCTGAAGAAATTTCATATAATTACGGTGTAATAGGTTGTCCTGACTGCAATTGTCCAGATTAAAATTGGAAACAAATCAAAATATTGTGAATATAACACGATATCAAACTTACCAGGTATGTGTTCGATAACACCCCATGGTGGTAGACCCGGGGTTTTCCGTATTTCAACACCCACCCCCAAATTTTAGAAAAATTTAAATAATAGTTCTCATATGAGTAATATATAGGAATGTAAAAAACATGCCAGGATACGGACTAGGACAGGGAAGACAACGCGGTAGATGCCGCGGAAGACGATGGGTTGAACACTTCCCAGAAACAACATATTTCAGACCATATGGACCACCGCAACCACCCAACCAAACAACTATCCTAACCATTGAAGAACTCGAAGCACTACGATTAGTAGACCTCGAAGACCTCACACAAGAAGAAGCAGCAGCACGAATGGGTGTCTCAAGGAAAACACTATGGAATGATCTCCAACGAGCTAGAAAAAAAGTTGCCAGCGCACTTGTTAACGGACATGCTATCCGTATCCAAGGTGGAGACTACATCCTACGATAAAAAAAAGGAGGTGAACTAAAAAAATGCCAGGTGGAGATAGAACAGGACCCTTAGGCCTTGGGCCAAGAACGGGACGAGCAGCAGGTTATTGCGCAGGATACTCAGTACCAGGGTACATGAATCCTATTCCAGGGTTTGGACGAGGATTCGGCTACGGTAGAGGATTCGGACGAGGACTATGGGGACGAGGTAGATGGTTCTGGCGAAGGGGATATTATCCGTATCCAGCACCCTACTATAGAGAGATATACCCAGAGCCCAGTAGGGAAGAAGAAAAAACCTACCTCGAAACTCTGGTAAAAAATCTTGAAGAAGAGCTCAAGGCTGTAAGGGAAAGATTACAAGAACTGTCTAAAGAAAAGAAAGAAGAAGCTCCTTAAACCTCAGAATAAAAAAGGAGCTTCATCTTTCTTACTATTTTGTTGAGCAAACACAATATAAATTGATGAGATATAAATATTTGGAGGTGAAGTATCTGGAAAAAAAAGGATTTGACGACACTAAAATTACAAGAAATCTTAGTAAAATAAAACATAAATTAATAGTTCTAAGTGGTAAGGGAGGTGTTGGGAAAAGCACGGTTTCTGCAAATCTTGCACTATTCCTCTCAGAGAAAGGATATAATGTAGGGTTACTGGATAGTGACATTCATGGCCCCAGTATCCCAAAGATTCTTGGTATCGAAGATAGACGACCCCAAGCTTTAGAAACAGGTATCAACCCTGTTTCTGTGTCTCCACGTTTAAGTGTTATGTCGATGGGGTTTCTCCTACATGACAGGGATTCACCTGTGATATGGCGTGGGCCATTGAAGATGGGAGCAATTAAACAGTTCATCGGTGATGTCAACTGGGGCGATCTTGATTATTTAATTGTTGATCTTCCACCTGGAACTGGTGATGAGCCTTTGAGTATCGCGCAGCTCATCCCTGGTTGCGATGGCGCCATCATTGTTACAACACCACAGGATGTTGCATTGGTAAGCGTGCGTAAATCTATTAATTTTGTTAAGAAGATGAATATACCTGTAGTTGGTATCATTGAGAATATGAGTGGTTTTAAATGCCCACATTGCGGAAGAGAGATCAATATTTTTAAGACAGGCGGAGGGTTAAAAGCTTCTGAGGATTTCATGGTACCATTCCTTGGAAAAATCCCAATCGACCCAAAGATAGTTGAAACCGGAGACACTGGTGAACCATTTATTATTACTAATGCAGAGTCAGAGACAGCTAAAGCATTTATAGATGTTGTTAATAAGATTGAAGAGATAGTAAATAAAAAGGAGGTGAAGTAAAGATATGCAGGGAACCGGGAGAGGTTTCGGTAGAGGACAAGGTAGAGGTAGAGGACGCGGCGGTGGCTTTGGTATAGGACCAGGTGGTGACTGTATATGCCCAAATTGTGGACATCGTGAGCCACATGAACTAGGTGTACCTTGTTATAATAAGAAATGCCCAAAATGTGGGGCACCTATGACACGGGTGTAACATTCAAGAGATACTTAGAAAAAGATGAATTTCATATACGTAGAGGTGGAGAAATATGAAAATCGGGATAACTTCAACAGGTAAAGATTTAGATGCGCAAGTGGACTCAAGATTTGGAAGATGCAAATATTTTTTGATAATTGACACTGAAACGATGGATTTTGAAAGTATACAGAATGAGAATACATTAGCATCTGGAGGGGCAGGTGTACAGGCAGCTCAAACAATAGCACGAGCAGGTGTAAAAGCAGTGTTAACAGGAAATGTTGGACCAAATGCTTTTCAAACGTTAAAAGCTGCTGGTGTAAAAGTTATAACTGACGTCAGTGGAAGTATAAAAGAAGCAGTTGAAAAATATAAGAAAGGTGAATTTAAAGAAAGTGAAACATCTACTGTTGGTAGCCATTTCGGTAGAAACTAGATTTTGAGAATAAAAAAATATAAACATAAACATTTTAGGTAAAAGAGGAAAAACAAAAAAAACTAGAACTGGTTGAGTGCTACATATGAAAACATATCTCGATTGTATACCTTGTTTTATTTCACAATCCCTGGAAGCATCAAGGATGGCTACAAGTGATGAAAATATCCAGTTAAAGGTTCTTAGGGAAGTAATGAAGTACTTGCAGAATCTCTCATTTGAGGGTTCACCACCAGAGACATCAAGAGAAGTACACTATATCATAAAAAGTATAACACATTCGAAGGACCCCTATAGGCATGTAAAGGAGCAGGCAAACAACGTAGCTAGAGATCTTTTCCCTTATCTTAAAAAAATAGTTAAAAATTCTAAGGATCCTCTATTGATGGCTGTTAAACTCGCTATTACTGGTAATGTCATAGATTTTGGTACAATGAACAGGTTTAACGTTGAAGAAATGATCGATGCTGTTGTTAAAGGTGAGGAAATCGATCAATGGAGTTATAAAAAATTTGTAAAAAAAATTGGAAATGTAGAAAATGTTTTATATATCGCCGATAACACTGGTGAAATATTTTTTGATAAACTTCTACTCGAAGAATTAAAAGAAAAAAAACTTACTTATGTAGTGAAAGCAAACCCGATTATAAACGATGCAACAGTAGAAGATGCAAAATTTGCAGGTATAGATAAAATAGCAGAAGTGATACCAGGAGATATAGGAGATGGTAAATCAGCACCAGGGATGCTACTGAAACATGCTTCTAAAGAGTTCATAGAATGTTTTAATTCAGCAGATGCAGTGATCGCTAAAGGACAGGGCAACTATGAAGCACTAAGCGATGTAGATAGAGAAGTATTCTTTTTGCTGGTAGCAAAATGTCCTCTAGTTGCACAAGATCTCGAGACAAACGTAGGTAAACTAATTTTGAAGGTGAATAAATGATTGTTTCAATTGCAAGTGGTAAAGGAGGAACAGGCAAGACAACAGTTGCAACCAATTTAGCATTAAGTCTTAACAACAAGATACAATTCATCGATTGCGATGTTGAAGAACCTAATGCAAATCTTTTTCTAAAAATAAAAATTAGAGAGAGTGAAGAAGTTAGTGTTGATATACCAGATATCAACGAAGAGAAATGTGACTACTGCGGGAAATGTTCAGATTTCTGCATGTACAATGCCCTCGCTGTCGTACCATCAAAGGTACTGGTTTTCCCTGAACTTTGTCACTCATGCGGCGGCTGTGAACTAGTTTGCCCAAGAAATGCAGTTGGATGGATAAAAAAATCTATTGGAAAAATAGAGCATGGTTTCAATGATGGGTTTGATTTTTATCATGGTTTATTAAACATTGGTGAGATTAAAACAATATCACTGATTAAAACCCTTAAAAAAAGGATTGATAAGAGTAGAGATGTGATCCTTGA
>QMTJ01000050.1 GCA_003651045.1 Thermoplasmata archaeon
CATAATAGTTTAATGCTGACCAATATGAAATAATACAAGGATCAACAAGATATGAGCCAAGAACAAATTCATGTAGAGTATATTTTCCTTTTTCAGCTCCGAGTGGTATTATTACGTATTTTCCTTTTTCTATTCTTTCGATCCATCCTTTTTTTTCTAATCGTGAAAGAATAACTTTTAAAACATCTTTATTTGCATGGCTTATTTGCTCTGCGTCTTCCATTGTAAATGCTTTCTTTTTAGATAATTCATCCAACAAATTAATTCTCATTTATATGCACCATAGTTAACAATATTGTTTACTTTGGTGTATATCATTGAGAATATTTATATCTTGCGTATCCTTTCATAAAAAATCTTTAATCGATACAATTAACACTAAAAAAATTCAACGGACCTGGCGGGATTCGAACCCGCGATCTACAGCTTAGGAGGCTGTCGCCCTATCCAGGCTAGGCTACAGGCCCAAACATAGTTTAGAAACATTTTAGAAATATAGCCTTGTTTTTTAAAACTTAGCAGAAAAACAGGTTTTTTTCTTTAGTTAGACTTAAGTTTTATACTAAAAGATGCACTTGAGATATCAGAAACAATCGTATCCTCTTGTTTCCTCAATTCATTGAGACGGATTGTTTCGAAATCTATTGATTTTTTTGATAACAAATTAGAAATACCTGGTATGTGCCCATCACCGACAACAGCGATAACATGTTCATATTGTTCATTTGCTACTCTTAGTTGCTCCACCATATACTGGTTTCGTTCATCGATGAGTACGCGTTTAATTGTAGGGAATTTTTCACTAATGTATTTAATGTATTTATCAGATTTTTCATCAAATTCGTTGATTTCTTTTTCTACGTGTTTCTTACTTATGAAAAAACTTCCGAGACTAGAAACAGCTAACCGTATTTTTTCAGAGAGAGACATGGATTTAAGTAGTCTTGCGAATAGAGATTGAGCGTTCATATCTATAAAAGCAAGAGGTATCTGATGACTCTGAGCATATTTTATTGTTGTAAGCATTTCTTCTCCAGGTGTTACACCGTATTGCTCCGCTATTTTTTCTTGGAAACGCGCTAGTATCCTGTATAAAAATGGAAGGTTTTTACTATGCTCTTTATATTTCTGCGGATCTGTTTGTTTAACCATTAACGCATTGTAACGTTGTTTATCAAGTTCTACACATAAGATATCTGGTTGTTTCTCATCAAAAACTTTTAGCAACGCTTGTGATAGGTTGAAAACATGACCGGTTCCAACTATTGTGATCATAATTATTTATGTTCCTTCTTTCCAATTGTTCATATATTCTTTCTGAGTTTTTGTTAACTCGTCTATATTAATGTTCATACTTTTGAGTTTATGCAATGCTATTTTTTTGTCAATCTCTAATGGCACAGGGTAAACTTTTTTCTCAAGTTTCTCTATGTTTTCTTTTTTGGTTAACCATTCAGCTGTTAAAGCCTGGTTTGCAAAACTCATATCCATAACCTCGCTAGGGTGTCCTTCTGCTGCGGAGAGATTCACAAGACGCCCTTCTGCTAAAAGATAGATTGTACGGCCGTCGTTCATATGGTATTCACGTACATTTGGCCGTATTTCTATGTATTCTTTTGATTTTTTATCAAGGTATAGTACGTTGATTTCGTTATCAAAATGCCCGCTGTTAGCTATTATTGCTCCATCTTTAAGTTTGTCAATAACCGCCTCATAAATAACATGTTTATTCCCAGTAACTGTAACGAAGATATCACCGATACTTGCTGCTTGTTCTATTGGCATAACCTGGAAACCATCCATAACAGCTTCAAGTGCACGAACCGGGTCCACCTCGGTTACGATAACATTAGCGCCCATACCACGTGCGCGCATACTTACGCCTTTACCACACCAGCCGTAACCGCAGACTACAAATGTTTTACCAGCTATAAGAACAGATGTTGCACGTAGTATACCATCTATGGTACTCTGTCCTGTCCCATAACGGTTGTCAAAAAAATGTTTAGTCATGGCATCATTCACAGCGATAATGGGATAACGAAGTTCTCCTTTTTCAGCCATGATACACTGCCGATTCACACCAGTAGTAGTCTCCTCAGTACCAGCTATAACGTTTTTTAAATCATTTTTACGAACAGTATGAAGCCTTGTAACCAGGTCACCACCATCATCCATGGTAATATTAGGCTGATGATCAAGTACCTGGTCTACACACCAATAATATTCCTCATTGTTTACTCCACGCCAAGCATAAACTATGATACCTTCTTTTGCTAAAGCAGCTGCTACTTTATCATTTGTACTCAAAGGGTTAGAGGCGCATAATGCAACCTTTGCACCACCAGCTTTAAGGGTTTTCATGAGAACAGCTGTCTCCTTAGTAACATGTAAACAACAGCCGATGGTGAAACCTTTTAAAGGCTTGTTTTTTTCAAAATCTTCTCTTATTCTCATAAGCACAGGCATATGGTCTTCAGCCCAGTGAATGAGATTATATCCCTCCTCAGCGAGATCAAGATTTTTAACAGCATAGTTTTTTGTTTTTTCAACCATAATTTTTTCCACCCACAATAATTTTTTTTTAAGTAACTATTTTAGTATAAGTTTTGCATCAACCACGCAGTAATTATTCTCGTATACAAAAACAGGGTTTAGATCCATTTGATCTATATAATCCATTAGTTCCTCGCCCATCTTAGAAACTTTTAATAATAAATCAATTACAATTTTTTTATCTGCTTTAATGTTCCTGAAACCTTCAAGTAGTTTCTTACCTTTTATCTCCTCTATCATCTCCATGGCGTCATATCTGTTTATTGGAACCACGCGAAAAGTAACATCTCTGTAGAGTTCTGTGAAAATACCGCCGATACCGCACATGATGCATAAACCAAAGGTTGAATCCTGCACTAATCCTATGATAATTTCAACACCTTTCTCCACCATCTGATCCACAAGAAAAGAATACCCTTGAGGGAATTTTTTCTTAAAACATTTAAAATGTTTTTCTAATTCATCCATGTTTTTAATATCTAGTTTCACTCCACCAACATCTGTTTTATGAAGTATTTTATTTGAACATACTTTCAATGCTACTGGAAACTTTAGTTCGAGTTTCTTAAGATCCTCGACATTGTTTACAATCTGGTAATTCGTGGTTTTAATGTTGTACATTTTTAGAAGATCTTTTACCTCGTTTTCCGCAAGTGGTCCTTTTCTTTTAATTAGTTCTCTAACTTTTTTTTCCATACAAATTATTCCTTTTTCCTATTGTCTATAACACGTTTTGCTTTTAACCCTTCTTGCGTTATACTGTTGGGTGGTAAAACAGTTACTCTTGGTGTAAAAACTATTACTGATTTAATCTCTCGTTTTAATGTTTCTTCAAGCTCTATTTGATCAACCTGATTTAATATTTTTTTACTTTCGACTTCTACTGTAAGCTGGTCAACATCATTTTCTGTAGAAAGTATCATCCTCCAGTTTCCACCAACATTTTCATGTTTCATTAAAACTGACTCAATTTGACCTGGGTATATATTTGTACCACGGATAATAAGCATGTCGTCACTACGACCTTTTATAGGTGTATGCTTTACATGTGTACGTCCACATTCACAGGTTTTTTCATCATAAAGCCGGGTTATATCCCTGGTTCTATACCTTAGTAGAGGCATACCTTCTTTTGTAAGTGTTGTTAAAACAATTTCACCCTCCTCCTCCAGTTCCACTGGTTCAAGTGTAACAGGATCTACAACTTCAACAAGGAAATGATCCTCCCATAGATGTAACCCATCATGTTGATCACAATCAGTTGAAACACCTGGTCCGCACATTTCTGTAAGCCCATAGATGTCATGAACATCCATATCCCAGATGTCTCGTAGACGTTTCTTTAAACCTTGTGTGAACATCTCTGCACCAAATAACCCGTTACGAACCTTCAATTTTTTAGGGTCAACACCTATATCAAGAGCTACTTGAGAAAGACGTATCGCATATGAAGCCACACCAGATATAAACGTTGTACCATAGTATTCCATAAGCTTTATCTGACGTTCAGATTGCCCCATACCAGATGGAATAACAAGTGCTCCAATTTTTTGTGCACCATAATGGAAACCAAAAGCTCCAGTAAACGTTCCATAAGGTATAGGGTTTTGAAAAACATCCTCCCTGGTGAGACCAGACATACTAAGGCATCGTGCCATAACCTCAGACCAGACATTAATATCATGAGGAGTGTAACAAACAGTAACAGGTGTACCAGTTGTACCACTTGACGCATGTAACTCTATACAATTCTCCAACGGGGTAGCCATCATACCAAAAGGAGCGTTATCACGTAAATCATTTTTAGTTGTAAACGGGAGTTTTCTAATGTCGTCGAGAGTTTTGATATCCCCAGGAGTGATTTTCAATTCCTTAAATTTTTTTTGGTAGAAGGGGACATTATCAAATACTCTATGAACTGTTTCTTTAAGTCTTTTTAACTGAAGTTCTCTAATTTTTTTTCTACCCATTTTTTCGATTTTTTCATTGAAGATGAAATCCATAGTGTTTTACCGGTGCAGGAATAAATATTACTCTTATTAAATACTATGGTTTAGAATAGACAGAGAAATACTCTTTCAACTTTCAACTTTGAAATCTACAAAAAAAAGATTGATCTAATTTATATTAGGAAACAGTAACATAAAAAGAGTCATTATGATAAAAAGTTTTAAATAACGATTTCTCTTCCTATGCCTTTACTAAACCTTAAAAATAACTGGTGAAAAAAACTATGGTAAAAAGTATATACAATTATATTGCGGATCAATGGAAGAAACCAGATACCTCATATAATTCTCCTCAGCAGCAGCGGTTGATTCAATGGAGGAAAGAAGAAAACTTTCTTAGAATAGACCGACCAACTAGAATAGACCGTGCTCGGTCACTAGGGTACAAAGCGAAACCTGGGTACATTATAGTGAGAGCACGAGTGAGACGAGGAGGATTACGTAAACCAAAGATCAAAGGTGGTAGGAAACCTTCTAAAAAGGGTATCAGCAAGATTACCATGGGCAAAAGTGTACAACGTATAGCTGAAGAACGTACAGCTAAACGTTACCCTAATATGGAGGTTCTTAATTCTTACTGGGTTGGAGAAGATGGTAAATACCATTTCTATGAAGTAATACTTGTAGATCCTGTACATCCAGCAGTTATGAATGACCCGAAGATCAACTGGATCACTGATGTGTCTAATAAAAGACGAGTATTACGTGGTAAAACTAGTGCTGGTCAAAAAGGACGAGGACTTCGTCATAAAGGACGTGGTGCTGAAAAAGTAAGACCTAGTATACGTGCTAATCTAAGCCGTGGTAAATAAAAACAAAAAAAATTATTTGTAATACGTATCTCTTTTTTTTCTTATCTCACTACCATCACAGGTTTAGCAGCATACTGAACAACCTTGTTTGCTACACTACCGATCAAATAATGACCGAGTTCGCTAGTACCACGGCTACCAAGTACAATAAGATCAACCTTCTCACGGTTTGCAACATCAATGATTTTAGCAGCCGGGTCGCCTTCTTCTACCATACCAGTCACAGTAAACTCATGAACCCCGATATCCTGAATAGTATCATTGATTAAAACCTCAGCTTTTTTCTTCAAAGTCTCATATGCTTCAGCATCAACAAAAGATTTATCAGCGGGACTAGGAACCACAGCTAAAAGTATAAGCTCCCCATACTCATCAAGGAGCATCATCGCCTTGTTCAAAGCCTGTTCAGAACCTTCAGAACCATCAAAACCTACAAGGATTTTTTTCATAATAACCTAAAATTTCATCATTTTATTATTTTAGTTTTTCTCCTCCAAACCGGACCACTACCGGTATCCTGAATTTCAAACCCTATACTATTAAGTTTTTCTCTAATACCATCCGCGGTATTCCAATCTTTATCCTCACGTGCTTTTTCTCTAACCTGCAAAAGTGAATCCATTAACTCTTCAATACTTTTTCCCTCAACATCAGTTACATACTTTGAAGCGATTTTTTGAAGTTTTTTCAACAAAACCTTATCAACAACGTCTTTCTCTTCTTCAACTTTTTTAGGTTGAAACAATGTTAAAATACTACCTAAACAGGTGAGTGTATCAAGAGCGTATCTACATAAAACCTTGTTAGGGGCGGGATTATCTTTTAAAAACTTGTTACTCTTGTTTACAAAATCAAAAATAACAGCAACAGCTTGAGGTGTATTAAAATCATCATCCATGGTTTTTTCAAAATTTTTTTTAAAATCTTCAACAGTTTTTAGATAGTTTTTCTCCATAATGTTCAACTTTTTTTCATCCAGTTTCTCCTTACTACTTCCACTTGCTAAGTTTTCTAGTTTTTCCTTCAACCGATGTATTTTTGTAAGACCTTTTTCGGCGTTTTTTAAAGCTTTTTCACTGAAATCAGGAGGACTACGATAATGAGTTTGAGCGAAAAAGAAACGTACAACCTCGGGATCCCATTTCTTCAATAAATCCTTTATATTAATGATGTTTCCAAGTGATTTTGACATCTTCTCACCTTCAACAGTGAGAAGTCCAATATGCATCCAGTAACGCGCGAATTGTTTACCGGTAGCTGCTTCTGCCTGAGCGATTTCATTCTCATGGTGAGGGAAACGAAGATCCATACCGCCACCATGGATGTCAAAAGGTAAACCTAGGTATTTACTACTCATAGTGGAACATTCAATATGCCAACCAGGGCGACCCTTACCCCAAGGGCTATCCCATGATGGCTCACCAGGTTTAGCTTTTTTCCAGAGAGCAAAATCAAGGGGGCTATGTTTTTTTTCTCCAGGTTGTATACGTGCACCACTCATAAGATCCTTAAGTTTTTGGCCAGAGAGTTTACCATATTCTGAGAATTTTTCAACAGAGAAATATACATCACCATCTACTTCATATCCATATCCTTTGTCAATGATCTCTTGTATCATTTTTATCATATCAGGAATGGTTTCAGATGCTTTAGGGTAGACATCAGCTCTTCGTATACCGAGTTTATCTAAATCATTAAGGCATCGGGTGGTGAAACGACGGGAGTATTCAAGAGCGTCTATACCTTCTTGATTCGCAGCGGTAATGATTTTATCATCAACATCAGTGATATTCTGAACATAAAAAACCTTATAACCCCTGTATTCAAAATATCTCCGTATAACATCAAAAGCATAATATGTTCTAGCGTGACCTATATGTGCATCGCTGTAGACTGTCATCCC
>QMTJ01000051.1 GCA_003651045.1 Thermoplasmata archaeon
TATTCAACGTTATACTGGTTTTTTACATGTATTTCATAGAAATTTTATCAAACCCGTTCAGTTTTTAGATCAGTAACATCTGAATGAAAAAAAAACAAGGGCTTAAATCAATGGTTTTTTTCGAAGCCAACCAAGGTCACTGATGTAGAGATCACGTATGTCATCTAAACCAAATTTAAGCATCGCTAGACGTTCCAAACCGAGACCCCATGCAAGGACAGGGTTTTTAACACCAACTGGTTCTGTAACCTCTGGCCGAAAAATACCACTACCGCCGAGTTCCATCCACTCGTTATTCCAAAAAACTTCAACCTCCATACTAGGCTCAGTATATGGGAAATAAGCAGGGCGGAAACGGATTTTCTCAAAACCCATACGATTGTAGAATTCTTTTAAAACACCGATTAACATTCTAAAATTAGCATCTCTTTCATGTATGATTCCTTCAATCTGGTAAAATTCAGGTAGATGCGTAGCATCAATGTTTTCTTTCCTGAAAACACGACCTATAGAAAAAACTTTACAAGGAGGTTCAGGGTGATTATACAGGTAACGGATTGTGTTAACAGTAGTATGAGTTCTTAATAGTGCTCTTTCACTTTCTTCTTTAGAGAATTTATAACCCCACCCTGTTGACCCTGTGTCTCCACCGTTTTCATGTACCCTTGCGATTTTATCTATCAAATTTTTTTCTTTAATTTTTATCTTTGATGGATACTTGGTGTATAAGGTATCTTGCATGTCACGTGCGGGGTGATCCTGCGGTATAAAAAGCATATCCATATTCCAGAAACATGATTCTACAAAATCACCTTCTATTTCTTCAAAGCCCATTTCTAAAAAAATACTTCTAATTTTGGAAATAAGATGAATCAGAGGATGAGGTTTACCACCGTATTTAGCTGGTGCAAACGCATGGATATCATATGGTCTAATGATTTTGGTTTTCCAGCTACCATCCCGTATAATAGACGAGGTTATCTGAGAGATTTCATCTTTGATTTCTAAACCTTTCTGAAGGATTTTTCTTCCATTATCTGTTAAAACTATTGTACTGGTAACAAGGGTTTTTTCTTTTAGTACGTTTTTCCGAGAGAGAAGTGTTTTAACCTTGTTTTTATCAATTTCTAGGTTGGGTTTTTTATTGAGTTGATTAAGTATTTTTTCTTCTAATGTTTCTATTTTTAATGCTTTTTCCCCATTTGGTGTTATTTCTAGAATGGTTTCTTTATTCTTTTTTTTGATAACTACCCAGTTTTTTCTTTTAAGCCATCCTATTGCTATAGGGATTTCATGTTTCTGTAAAACGTTTGATAAATCTTTTAAAGATGTTTTTCCACCTTTATCTGATATAAACTGTAACGCTCTTTTTTCAGGTAAACCTTTTTGTACAAACTGTTTTCCTTCTTTACCAAGCGAGTATACTGTTTTAACCTGATGTTTTATGGTTACTAGTTTTTTTGATTGTAGCCATGAGGCAGCGTTCATTACTTCTACTTCTTGTTGAAACTCTCCGTTTTTAAGTATCTCAACTGGTGATGCTTGTCCTTTGAGTTTATCTAGTACTAATAATACCTTTTTCTCGTTTTGTGAGAGTTCTTTAATTGTTTTATCAATATCCATTTTTGATTCCTGAAATCATTTTATCATCTATTAAGATATCGGATTACTAAAAAAACTAGGGGGGTGTGTTATTAGTTACTATATTTTACTTTGTGTTCTTTTGTAGTATTTCTCGTATTGGAATATACGCTAAAAGTAAAGTGATGTAACCCCAGATTAGTAAGCCAGGGTACCATGGTGCGTTATCAAAAACTGCGAGGTTTATACCAAGAACAACCAGAATAGCTATGATGATACCCATTAATGCTTCACCTGCTACAAGACCTGAGGTGAACAATAGTCCTGTTCTAATTGCTTTTTCTTTAGGGTTTACACCTGTTTGTTTAATAGCGAGTTCCCAGTCGCTGATTTCTTCTTCCTCTGCAGAGCCGAATCTTTTTTTAAGGAAAATATCTGTTGAATATCTAACTACTCCTCCTATGAAGATAGGAATCGACAACGTGAATGGTAGGTATATCCCGATTGCTACAGGTAATACTGGTAGGTCTATGAGTATTAATATCACTGCTAGTATCATACCTGCGAATACAAAAGGCCAGAGCATTTCTCCACCTAGTACACCTTGTACTATCCCTTTCATAAGAACTGCTTGTGGCGCTGGTAAGTTGGGGCTACCAATCACAAATGCTTTATGTAAAACACCAATTACTAAACCTATAACACCGGAGATTGCTATAACACCAAATGTCATAGAAATCTGCAGGTTTTTAGGTGTAGCACCAAGCATTTGACCACATGCCATGGATTGTAGTAGGTCACCTGAGATAGAACCACCGATACAGATAACAGCTGATATAAAGATTACAATAGCCATACCTGCTAAACCCGTGGCACCGAAACCAAGCATGATGAGGCTCACTATCAATAGTACTGCAACAGTGACACCAGATATCGGACAGTTTGATGACCCAACGAGACCTGTTAGATAACCTGCTAAAGCACTAGCTAAAAACGCGAAGAGAATTGTCAAAACCGCCATAATTAGTGAGACACCTGTTAAACCAGAGAGCCATAGATAGAGTATAAAAATCGGTATTATCAGTAAAACAATGAAGGTAAATACTAGTTTATAGCTGAGATCCCTCTCAGTTCTCTTTTTAGATACACCCTTCCCACCCCCTCGAATACCGATAACTGCTTCCTTTACACTCTCCACAAGATTCATCCTAATACTCCATATAGCATACAAACCCCCGATGAGCATAGCACCTACACCAATGTAACGTACCTGTTCACCCCACAAAGTATAAAAACCACCGATGAGCGGACCTAGACTACTGTAGTCCTCCAAAGGCGTAGGAAGACCACTCACTAGCACTAGTAACGGTGAAATTATCACCCAACCTATTAATCCACCAACAAGTACATATGAAGAAATACGAGGACCTATAATCCAACCTACACCAAGAAGCGCAGGAGAAGTAGTAACACCACCATACATCCAACCCTCACGTGTTTCACCCATAATACTATACTTACCAATACTACCTATATACTCGATTGTTCCTTTAAACAAATTAAGAGATAGTTCACCAAACTTATACAAACCCGCAAGAGCAGCACCAGTGAGAAGCCAAATACTACTAACGCCTCTATCCTTTCTTTTTTCACTAATAGTCTCCCCACCCACAGTAGTAGTAAGCACTGCAGCAACAGCTATACCCTCAGGGAATGGTAAATCAGTATTCACAACTAACGCCCGTCTAAGAGGTACCATCCAAAGGACACCAAGAAGACCACCTAATAACGAGATAATAGTAGTTTCCAAATAGTTAATCTCAGTCCATACACCAAGTAACACAAGCGCTGGTATAGTAAATATAGCACCAGCAGCGATACATTCACCAGCAGAAGCACCCATAGTAGCAAGGTTAACCTCTAGAATCGTTCCATTAAATGGTTTAAGAAGAGCAAGAGCCATAACTGCACCTGGTATAATAGCTGAAACAGTCATACCAGCATACAAACCAAGATAAGCATTCGCAGCACCCAAGATAACAGCTAATAAAACTCCAACTAAGACTGCTCTCAATGTAAGCTCAGGTATTGTCTTCGACGCAGGTATAAACGATTTGAAATCTTCTCTCGACGCCATAATGACAAAATAATATATAGATTACATAATATTAAAACTTATTTATTTTAATAGGAGTTAGATTACCAAAAAAAGAAACATAGTAGTTGTAAAAGTTTTAATAGCTGAAAAATGTTTTAATAATTGAGAAAAAAAACTGAGACTGGTATCTCTATGGGAGAAGATTCATCTTTTGAGATAATAGAAGAAGACATTGATGAAGAATCCAAAATAAAAGAATTAGAAAGAAAACTAAAAGAAACTGAGGATAAACTAAATGAGTTAAACAGAAGTCTTGAACAAAGAGTCATTGAAAGAACCGTAGAAGTCAACCGTCTTTTAAAACATAAAATCAGGTTTATAGATAATTTAAGTCATGACCTCGCAACACCCTTGGTACCTCTTGTGTCTCTTTTACCTGTTATAAAAGAAGATGTTAAAAACCCTGAAACAAAAAAACTAGTAGACACCTGTATCCGGAATGTAGAATACATTAAAAGAGTGATCAACAATGCACGAGAGTTAGCAGATATTAGTTCAACTGATTTAATACTTAGAAAAGAAAATCTCTATGAGATAATAAACGAGTTAGAGGAAAAATATAGGATAGTTTTTAAAAGCTACAATATCAAAGTGCAGAATCTCATTAGAAAGGATGTATTTGTTAAAACTGAGAAGAAAAGACTTTTACAGCTACTTGATCATCTCGCTTCTAACGCTGTTAACAGTATGCCTAATGGAGGAGTATTAACTTTTGAATCAAAAATTGTAAAAAAAGAAACAGGCTCTTTCGTTCAAATATCAGTAACAGATACAGGTGTAGGTCTCACTAGAGAAGAAAGTGATCATCTGTTTGATGAGTTTTATAAAACAGATGAATCACGGCATAAATTAGATTCAACAGGTTTAGGACTTGCTATTTGTAAAGCAATTGTTGAAAAACATGGTGGTAAGATTTGGGCAGATAGCCATGGTAAAGGGAAAGGTGCTTCTATTCATTTTACTCTTCCATCCCAGAATATTATATACAGTAGGAGTTTTTAATTTAATATTTTATATAAGAAACCTTTAAATAAGGTAATATACATATTCAGAGTAACGTTTGTTAAGGGGGTAATTTAACGAGAGAAAAAAGTATATTTTTGATAGTAAGTATGTTGGTTATAAGTGGAGTAGGAGCAGTAGCTGTATCAAACGAAAAACAAGGGTACGAAGTTGAAAAGGTATCGATAACGTTTTCTCAACCAAAAATGCTATTTGAGAAAGAAACGCAGTTTGTAACAATTACTATGGATGATGCCTCTTCATTTCTAATTAAACAAAATAAACCATTGCTGCCTAAATATGTTTATGTTTTTGAATACCCGTTTGGTACAAACATCAAGAGTGTAACATGTACACCGAGGGATATCAAATGGAAAAACTTACCAGGAGAACTATCTCCATCACCAGTGCCTGTCTTAGCTGGAGTTAAAACTACAAATGGAGGGAGAAAATCAACTAAAATTGTTACAGATGTGTATCCTGAAACATGGTATAGCTACGATATCAGTAGTGGTTTTAATAACAACAGGGAGCGATGTGTTTTTGTTAAGATAGAAACATATCCTGTAAGGTATCAACCGTTGGAAAAAAGTATCGAATATGCTAGTGCAGTTGATGTAAAGGTTGAATATATGCAACCTTATCAGAACCCTACTCAAAGTGATGAGGAATATCGTTTTGTTATTTTAACAGCAGATGAATACGCTGATGAGCTGCAGAGTTTAGTTACACATAAGATTAGTAGAGGGGTGAGTACTAAACTTGTTAAACTAAGTGAAATATATGATAGTACGTATTTCCCAGTGGATGGTAGGGATACACCTGAGAAAATCAAATATTTTATTAAAAACGCTATAGAAAACTGGGGTACTAGTTATGTAATGCTTGTTGGGAATAAAGATACGTTCCCAATGCGTGAGACGCATGTTTATATGGATGATGTCGATCATAACAAGTTCGTTAGTGACTTATATTACGCTGATATCTATGATGGCGAGGGTAATTTCAGCAGCTGGGATACCAATGAGAATAATGTTTTTGGGGAGTACAAAGAGCATGGTATGGATAATGATGAAGTAGATCTATATCCAGATGTTTATCTAGGGCGACTTGCATGTAATAGTGGAACAGAAGTAACGACTTGTGTAGATAAAATTATACACTATGAAAACTCAGAGGCGTACTCGCAGGATTGGTTTACCAACCTGGTAACAGTGGGTGGTGACTCCTTTATAGATAAACAAAACGATCCTGATTTTATATTAGAGGGAGAAACCGTTAATGAAAAGGTTATAAGGATAATGGATGGTTTTATACCAACAAAACTCTGGGTTTCAAATGGTGTACTGAGTAGAATCGCACCAAGTGGTGTTGCATCTATTAATAATGCTATTGAAACTGGTTGTGGTTTTGTAGATTTCTCAGGTCATGGTAATACAAATATCTGGGCTACCCATCCACATAAAAACGATAATGTATGGCTTCCTACACCATTCGGAGGATATAGAAATACAGATGTTCAGGATTTAGAGAACAACTATAAACTACCGATTATCGTAATTGGTGCATGTAGTGTGAGTAAATTCAACAAAGACAAAAACTGTTTTTCATGGTCATTCCTTTCTAACCCTAACGGTGGCGGTATAGGATCATTTGGTGCAACAGCACTAGGATACTCATATATTGGTAAATACGTAACATATGGTCTTATTGAAAAACTTGCGATAGAGACTTTTGACGCATATGATGAAGGTGCGATAACCCTTGGAGAAATGTGGGGTAATGGTATAAACAGTTATTTGAAAAACCCAGGTTTAGACTCAGATGCCGATTATAAAACCGTTGAAGAATGGGAACTATTTGGGGATCCAACACTTGCTATAGCTGAAGAATCCAGTCCACCAGTAAAACCAGAACCACCACAAGGACCAACAACTGGAAGTATCAAAAAAGAACTAACATATACAGCATCTACAACAGATCCAGATGGAGACAAAATTTATTACCTCTTCGACTGGGGAGACGGTACATATAGTGGATGGCTTGGGCCTAAAAACTCTGGACAAACTATAGAAGCCAGTCACACATGGACAGAAAAAGGAGACTATAGAATACGGGTGAAAGCCAAAGATGAACATGGTGTACAGAGTGAATGGTCATCTTATCTCTCTGTTCACATGCCACGTAGTAAAACAGTGATAAACCCTACTATCTTACAAAAGATAATGGAGAAAAACCCATCTATATACAGAGTAATAAATGAGATACTCAAAACGTCGTTTACAGGTTTTACATTAAAAAATTCTTCCTTCTCTAAATTTTTTTATAAAAACCCTTAAAAAAGAATATCACATGGTTTGCTACTTTAGAATAAACAAATCCATTATAGTTTATCCTAAAGATAAAAACATTAAAATAATGAATCAAACATTATGATTAACATCTGTTAACTATATGTAAGGGGGATATACATGGAGAAAAAAATATTGAGTATTTTAATTTGTTTGTTTATGATCACAGTTAGCA
>QMTJ01000052.1 GCA_003651045.1 Thermoplasmata archaeon
CCTGTTCTTATAATTTTTTCTTTTGGTTTTACACCTGTTTGTTTGATAGCGAGTTCCCAGTCGCTGATTTCTTCTTCCTCTGCACTACCATATTTTTTCTCAATGTATTTGTTAGTAAAGTAACGTACTATACCACCGCCGAATATTGGTATGCTAAGTGTGAACGGCAGATATATCCCAATCGCTACGGGTAGTACTGGTAAATCAATTAGGATTAGTACGAATGCTAGTACCATACCTGCTAGTACGAACGGCCATACCATTTCGCCACCTAGTACTCCTTTAACTATTCCTGCCATGAGAAATGCTTGTGGCGCTGCTAGATTAGGGCTGCCGATATGATATGCCTCATCAAGTGCTTGTACAACAAGCGCTAGTATTGGAGCAGCAGATAGTACACCTATCATCTCTGCTATCTGCTGATTACGTGGTGTAGCACCTACCATTTGACCACAGGCCATGGACTGTAGTACATCCCCAGATATAGCTGCTCCACAACATATAACAGCAGCAATGAGTATAGCTATTCCAAAAGCACCAGTACCGCTTATACCGAAACCTAGTAAAACTAAACAAGTTATCAATAGTACTGACACGGTTACACCAGATATCGGGTTGTTAGACGAGCCTAGTAAACCAGCCATGTAACCAGCTATAGCACTAGCGATAAATGCAAAGATTATAGCGAATACAGCCATGAACGCTGAGATTGCCCATTCGTTTGATATAAAACCATAAATAAGAAACACAGGCAGGGTAAGTGCTCCTATAGCTATGAATACAAATTTAATATTGAGATCACGATCAGTACGTTTTTTAGCAACAACCTCTCCACCTCTAATTCCAATGATTGCTTCTCTTATACCACTCGCCAGGTTCGCTCGTAGTTTGAAAATAGTATATAGACCACCAACTACCATGGCACCTACGCCAATGTAACGTATATAATCCCCCCAGATTTTGAAGAAACCCCAGATTAGACTACCTGTTTGAAGGTCACCACCACCAAGGTTGAGAACGTCAGCATAAACCTGATGATCAGATAATGGTGGCGTGGGTAAACCTGTTGCAAGAGCGATTAATGGAGCGAGGATAACCCAACCTATTAACCCTCCTACAAAAACAAAAGAAGATATACGAGGACCTATAATCCACCCTACACCAAGAAGCGCAGGAGAAGTAGCGATCCCACCGTAAAGATAAGCAGGTTTGCCACCACCACCGCCAATGTTATATTTACCAATATCAATGATACCGTGAATCGTACCACTAACTACTTTAAAACCAACCTGTGCTAGTTTGAATAAACCTGCGATTAATACGCCAATAATCATCCATATACCACTAACACCACGTGTTTTTTCTTCAGTTTTAGCTGTTTCTCCACCCACAGTGGTGGTAAGCACTGCAGCTACAGCTATACCCTCCGGGAATGGTAAATCAGTCTTAGTAACAAGAGCTCGTCTAAGAGGTAC
The DNA here is from genome assembly GCA_003651045.1 of Thermoplasmata archaeon. Classification (GTDB taxonomy): domain Archaea; phylum Thermoplasmatota; class E2; order DHVEG-1; family DHVEG-1; genus B24-G9. Next base: position 1,476 of record QMTJ01000052.1, read on the forward strand.
CATCCAGAGGACACCTAATACACCACCCAACGCTGCTACGATAGTAGTTTCAACATAATGAATCGAACTCCAAGTTCCTAGTAAAACAAGCGCTGGTATTGTAAAGATTACACCAGCAGCTAGTGCTTCACCAGATGCGGCACCCATCATACTCAGGTTAACCTCTAGAATCGTCCCTTTAAAAGGCCGCAGAAACGCGAAAGCCATTACTGCACCTGGTATAACAGCTGAAACAGTCATACCAGCATAAAGACCTAGATACGCGTTTGCTGCACCAAGTATAACCGCGAGAACCATTCCAACTAATACTGCTTTTAGCGTCAACTCAGGTATTGTTTTTGACGCAGGTATAAATGATTTGAAATCTTCTCTAGATGTCATATCAATTACCAATACTATTAATATATTTCATTATTTATAAAACCATCGGTTTAAATCATTATATATTTTATTTAGTAAATAAAGATATCTTATAAAAGTTTACTAAATATCGAAAAAATAATATCATTATTATAAATCTACAGAGTAACGCAGGATACCAGCTATACCATTAAAAGCAGAATAAAGCGAATCCCCCTCTTCACTACCAGCAGAAATAATTTCAACCTTACAACCTGTTTTTTCAGCTAAATCAGAAAACTCATCAATGATATCTATTTTCTCAACAACCTCCATAACATTATCATTATCACATTTAGGGCAAACAGATGGAGAAAAATCTTTTAAATCCTCTTCAGAAAACGTCCTCATCTCAGAATAATTACAACTATTACACTGTAATTTAACACGATATTTTCTAAGATTCTCAGACAACAAAAGCGTATCCACTACACCCATCTCAAGCGCCTTCCTAACCTGATCCTCGCCATAAACTGCTAAACTATCCTTTGTCTTAGTAATCTCTTTCAAGAACTTTTTCATAAGACGTTTTTCTCTAGAAATCTTAAGATTAGTCATCACCTCTGAAGCACGTGAAACAAGTTCTCTCAAACCAAATTCATCTGTATAACCTGTATCAAAAATATCAACAATTTTATCCTGCACCTCATAATGTAAATAGTTTTCCTCAACAAAAAAACGTTTAGTAGGACCAGGTCCACCAACAAAAATACCTTTAATCCCTTCTACACTTCTAAATATCTCACTAGCGGTTTCACCACATTTAACAAACCATTCATGAGCGGCAATCTCAGTGAGACGTTCAAAACGACGTTGAGACTGACCACCACGACCATGTTTACCTGGAACCTGAGAAGTCATATATTTTAACAACTCAATCCTATTACCCTTTAACAAACCAATAGTACATTCACGTCGATCAACAAGTAAAAGACCATATATTTCTCTCTCAGTCAACATTTCCTCCAGAGGCTCTGTATAAAAAGAAGAATCACAACGGTAAAGAAACGTGGTGATAGGCAACGGTGGCTCTATAACATACGCGACCATTTCTGTTTTGTCACTACCTACGCTTTTATGACCTACAAAGAAAACCACGCCATTCTCAGGTGGCTGTTTGTATTGTTTAAGACGGCTCATAATTGATTCTATAGCAGAGAGTACGTTTTTCATCGTAGTTTTTGATTTAATATTCTGAGACTGCGAATACTCGTTTCTAAGATAGGCGGTGACATCAAAAATTTGTTTATTAGGAGGAATATAAAGTGAGATAAGCTCAGTATGACGTCCTCTACATGCTTTAAGCTCTTCAATCTGCCGTTTTAGATCATATTTTTGTCGTTCAGTCATCTCTGTTGTCATATGTTTTTTTTCTCCAAATTTTTTTAAACAAATGGTAAAATTTATAAAGTTTTTATTAAACAACTGTTACAACTCTAATGTTTCTCCAGTTTTTGGGGTATACACCTGTGCAGTATTTTTTAAAGGTTCTACTAAAGCTTCTCTGTTATCACTATGCATAAGTATTATTTTTTCTGGGTTACATTTTTCAGCGAATTCAATGAGTTCACTATGACCTGCGTGAGCTGAGAAATCAAAGTATCCAACCTCGCATTCTACGTTTTCAATGACACCGTAGAAATCAAGTTTTCCTTTATCAACTAGTAGTCTAGCATTGCTATCTTCAACTTGGTATCCTGTTAATAGTACCGCACTTTTTTTATCATTTTTGAGTTTGTTTAAATAGTTTAGAACCGGTCCTCCATCCATCATACCACTAGATGTTATTATTACGTCTGCTTTCAAAGCTAGTTTACGCCCATGATCCGAGTGGACAAAATTTATCCTGTTTAATGCTTTTTTTAGTTCATCTGGTGATCTAATATACCTGGGGTGTTTCAGGAACATCTTTGATACTTTTTTACCCATACCGTCGAACCATATGTTGAAACCTGTGTTTTTTAGTACCAACGCGAGTTCTTGTGATCTTGCTACGGCGAAAGCTGGTAGAATTGCTATGCCTCCTCGTCTTACAACTTCATCTATTTTATCAATGAGGTCTTTTTCGATTTCACTTCTTTTTTTAGGGTGGTCACGACCAGCATATGTTCCTTCAAGGAAGAGAATATCGCATTTTACAGGTTTTGTACCTTTTACTAGTCTTGTATCTATAACGTTGAAGTCACCTGTGAAAAGTATCTTTCTATCACCTACGAGTTCAAACATTAGTGAACCAGGTATATGACCAGCAGGGTGGAATATTATCTCATAGTTGTCCCCGATGGTTTTTTTCTGAGAAGGCGTAACTGGTTCAACTGCGTGTTTTGCATCTTTTGCATCAGCATTGGTAAATGGTATAGCATATCCTTCGCTTTTTGCAATGTTTATTGAGTCTTTATGTAATAGATAGGCTAGTTCACTAGTTAAATCCGTGGTTAAAATTTTTTGATCTGTTCTACTAAAAAGCCATGGTATCATACCTGAGTGGTCGAGATGCGCATGTGTTAATAGTAGTAAATCTACAGGTGGTGGTGGTAGAGGGTAAAGAGGTGGTTTACCTGGTGATATACCGTATTCGAAGAGAAGACGGATATCTGTTGTTTCTAAAACCATCGCGAGTCTACCGACTTCCTCTACGCCGCCGAGGAACTGGATTTTTATATTATTTCTCATTTTTAATCAAGACCTGGGAAAAGATAAGGGTTGATAAAATGTTTGGTTAACTATTTTTGGGTTTAACTTTTAAAGTTGTTTCATCCTTAGCTATGATTTCTACTTTGGTATTCGGCGCTATTTCTGTATCTGATATTGCTCGCCATAGTTCTCCTCTGAACCTAACGTATCCTGATTTATCAGGTGTTATTTTATCCACAGTTTTCGCGGTTTCACCTATGAAAACACCAATCGCTGCTTTCTTTTTACGCACCTGCAGTATTTTATAAAGTAGGAATATGAAGAATATAGCAAGAAGTACTGCTACTGTTAATATTATTATGATTGCATCAGGATACCAAGACATGGATATCAACCATTTTTTATTTGTATAAGTTGGTAGTAAGAATATGCCTCCTACTATAAAAGATATTATCCCCCCTATACCTATGACACCAAAACCTGGTGTGACAAATATTTCAATAACGAGTAGTAAAACACCTATGGCGATAAAGATTATACTTAATGTGGATATGGAAAAACCTGAGCCGATGAGTGATAAAAGAATAGCTATAACACCGAACACCTCTGCTCCAAAACCAGGGGAGGATATACCGACCAATAATGCAAAAACACCTAATATGAAAAGGATAGATGTTAAAACAGGGTTTGAAAAAAACTTCATAAAAACTACTGCAATTGATGGAGAATAATGTATAGTTTTTGCATAACGTGTATCAAGTACCACTATGCCTTTACTTGTTTTTACACTCGTTCCATTTATATTTTGAATAAGCTGTTCAACAGAAGAAGCAGTATACTCAATAACACCATATTTTAACGATAGTGTCTCATTTAAATCCAGGTTTTCAGTGATAAAACGTTTAACAATACTCTTGTTTCTATTGAACATATCAGCGCGTTCTTCAATCCATTTTGTGAGAGCATTAATCGTTTTAGAATCGTTAATCAAACGCGTACCACTTATGCCGATTTCAACAGGTTGACAAGAACCAATGATAGTATGAGTACACATAGCAGCAATATGTGTACTCATAAGGATAAAAGTACCAGCTGACCATGCAGTTGAACCACTAGGATAAACAAAACCTACCACTGGGATAGAACTCTTGTTAATCAAACGAGCGATTTCAAAAGTCTCTTGAAGACCACCGCCAGGTGTATCAATTAAAAGTATTACAGCTTCAGAGTTTTCAATTTCAGCTTGATTTAGGCTTTCTTTCAAAGTTTCTACTGTAGATTGATCAATAGTACCCGTGATGTCGACTATCAAAACATTTGAACTGGAACTACTACCAATTCCATATAAAGATAAGAAAATAAAAATAAGGATTAAAAATGATAAAAAAAGATGATTTTTTAACTTCATTCTACTGGTTTTTTGTTTACTGCCTTTGCTATACCTGCTACTTTTCCAAAGTCTCCACCTGGTACTACTATAAGGTTTTTCTCTCTTGCTATCTCAGCAAGTGTTTGTAGTTCACGGAGTCGTAAAGCTGCTGGTGCTTTTTCATAAAACTCTGCAGCTTCTGCCATTTTTTTAGATGCTTGTAGTTCTCCATCTGCTATGATTATCCTTGAACGTTTTTCTCTCTCCGCCTCTGCTTGTTTCGCTATGGCTCTCAGCATTTCCTCAGGTAACGCTACGTCTCTTATTGTTACTGCTGATACTTTTATACCCCATGGATCTGTACCTTGATCAATAATGGATTGAAGGCTTTTGTTTAGTTCATCTCTTTTCGACAATAATTCATCTAGGCTTTTCTGCCCTAGTACATCTCTAAGAGTAGTCTGAGCGAGTAAACCTGTCGCTACATCATATCTTTGTACTTCCACTACTGCCTTGTTTGGATCTACTATTCTAAAATATACTACAGCATCTACATCTACCGTAACGTTATCCTCAGTGATTACTCTCTGTTTCGGTACATCTATAACGCGTGTCCTGAGATCAAGTTTGATATATGTATCTATTATCGGTATTATGAACACTAATCCTGGTCCTTTTATACCTATTAATCTTCCTAACCTAAATACAACGATTCTCTCGTATTCAGCCATTATTTTTATAGCTGACGCAAGTATTAGTATTAGGAAGATTATTACTACAAAAAATATACCATATATAGTTGGTGACATGTTTTTTCCCTACCTCCAATTTGAAGAAAAACTACCTCTGGCTAAGAAAAACTATATAGTATTATTAAAGTGTTTCTGAAAAAATATAAGAACCAGGGATTTTTTCTTACTAATGATAAAAAAACTTTGGTTTCAACAATAAAAAGTAATATGATGTTGAAAAAACTCTTTGCTTGGGTGAGAAGGGAAAAAAATATGTCTGAAATCCTAAGTGTAAAAGCTAGAGAAGTTCTTGATTCAAGAGGTAACCCTACTGTGGAGGTTGATGTTAAAACTAGTGAAGGGGTTTTTCGTGCTATGACTCCTAGTGGTGCTAGTGCTGGTCAGCATGAAGCACTTGAACTTAGAGACAATGATGAAAAAAGATACCTTGGGAAGGGTGTGTTAAAAGCTGTTAAGAATGTGAATGAAATTATTGCTCCTAAAATTATTGGTTTAGATTGTATTCATCAGGAGACTATTGATAATATTATGATTAAACTCGATGGTACTGAGAATAAAGAGAGGTTTGGTGCGAATGCTATTCTACCGGTTTCTATGGCTGTAACTAAAGCTGGTGCTGCTTCTAAA
>QMTJ01000053.1 GCA_003651045.1 Thermoplasmata archaeon
CCAACAATTGATCTGAGTAGTATTGTTAAATCAGGTAGTTTCAAAGAAAAGGCTAAAGAGTCGTTATCTGAAATTGTTAAAGAAATTGAAAACAATGTCGCTAAGGTAAATATCATGGTTGAAGATGGTGATCCTGCTGATGAAATACTTATCACAGCTAAGAAAATAGAGGCTGATATAATTGTTCTTGGTTACAAGGGTTATGGTAAAGAAGGAAGGTTTCTCCTAGGTAGCGTTACTGATAAAGTAGTGAGACATGCAAGTGTATCTGTACTCGTTGTAAGATAACAAAAAAATTTTTTTTATGGGTTTAATGATGCATCCATCTAAAGAGATACAAGGTGTTAAAAGTAACTATCTTTCTAAAAAACGTATTGTTTTAGGTGTCACTGGTAGTATCGCTGCTGTTGAAACAGTGAAACTCGCTCGTGAACTTATAAGACATGGTGCAGAGGTTTACCCAGTTATGACTCCTTCAGCTACTAAAATCATTCACCCAGATGCATTATATTTCGCCACTGGTAATAAACCTGTGGTTGAACTTACAGGTGCAGCTGAACACGTATTTTTTTGTGGTCGTGTAAAAAAACCAGTGGATCTCCTACTGATCTGCCCTTGCACTAGTAACACTATCTCTAAGATTGCCCACGGCATCGATGACACATCTGTTACAACATTCGCAACAACAGCAATTGGAACAGGAATACCTATACTAATCGTACCAGCTATGCATCTTTCAATGTATGACCACAAAATAGTTCAACAAAACATTGAAAAATGTAAACAAATAGGTATAAAATTCATTTCACCTTTTATTGAGAGAAATAAGGCAAAGATGCCAGAGGTTGATGAAGTAGTCTCAAACGTAATACGTGAAATAGGGAGACAAGATTTCAGGGGTAAAAAAATACTAGTAATTGGTGGTGCCACAGTAGAATCCATTGATGACGTGAGAATACTCACCAACCGTAGCTCTGGTAAAACCGCTGTTTCTTTAGCGATTAACGCCTTTTATCGCGGTGCAGATGTCGAACTATGGCATGGTTCTATAACAGTAGATATCCCAAAATATATTAAAACAACAGTTTTTGAATCAGTAAAAGATTTATTAAAACTTTTAAAAACAAAAAACCTAAAAAAATTTGATGTAGTTATTTTAGCTGCAGCTGTCTCAGATTACATCCCTGAGAAACATAAAGGCAAAATTCCATCAGGTATAGAAAACTTTGTTATAAAAATGTCACCAGCTCCTAAAATCATTACATACTTGCGGAAACAGGTACCAAAAGCAGTGTTAGTTGGTTTCAAGGTTGAAGAAAAAAAAGAAAACCTGAAAGAAAAAGCTATGGAACTACTTAGAAAAAATAAACTCGATTTCGTCGTTGGAAACACGATTTCTGGTTTCACAAGGGATGAAAACGAAATCTGGATATATGATAAAAAAGGAGAAATCGATCATAAAAAAGATAAAAAAGAAATACTAGCTAATCATATTTTGGATGTCGTTGCTAAAAAAGTTAAACCATTTGAGAATATAGTGAGAATATGAACGCTGTTGCATTTGCACCAGGTCATATATCTGGTTTTTTTGAACCTGTTTATCATGATGAGGATTTAACTCGTACTGGTTCACGCGGTGCAGGGATTAACATTACACTTGGAGCAATTTCTAGGGTTTACATTGAAAATTCTAGGCAACAAAACATAGAAGTTTATTTCAACAATAAAAAATCTAACGCCCTCGTTACGAAGTTAGCTCTTAAATATTTACTAGGTGAGAAACCATTTCATGTTGTTGTGAAAACAAGATTTGACCTCCCAATGAGTCAAGGTTTCGGTATGAGCGCTGCTGGTGCTCTTAGCGCTACATATGCTCTTGCGAAACTACTTGGTGTTTCAAAGAATGATGCTATGCGTGCATCTCATTATGCTGAGGTTCAACTAAAAACTGGTTTAGGAGATGTAATCGCTAGTTGTTTTGGTGGTATTGAAATACGGAAAACCGCGGGTCTACCACCATGGGGTGTTATCGAACACATACCTGGTAAATTTGATATCGTGTTATGTATAGTGGGTAAAAAAGTTGACACAAAAAAAGTGTTATCTGATTCCTCTAGAATTGGTAAAATAATTGATTATGGTAAATATTGTACAAAGAAAATACTTGAGAAGCCATCTGTAGAAAACTTGTTCAAGCTTTCACAGGTTTTTACAGAAAAAACTGATTTAGCAGACAAACAGGTACTTGAAGCTATTGAAGCTGCGAACCAGTATGGTAAAGCTAGTATGTGCATGCTTGGTAACTCCATATTCGCCATGGGTGAAACAGAAAAACTTTATAGAGTTCTTTCATCTTTTGGTAAAGTTTTTGTCTGTAGTGTTGATGAGCTGGGAGCACGGGTTATAGAAGGTAAAGATTCAAAAAGTTTTTTTAAATGAAACTTTTTTTACATACTATAAATAAGAGTCATTAACAACTTAACAACTTTTTTAATCCAGTGTCCATAAACGTATATCTTGACATCCTGTTACACCTACCCATATGTATTTATTAAGACCTTGTATTGTAACATTTGCTCTAACTGTTACTTCAAGCCAATCAGGTATAAATCTACCATCTAATGGCGGGATAAGCAATTTTCTATATGGTATAACTACTTCTCCTTTGAGTGTTGTAGTAGTATTTGCTTTAATTATACTATCAGCTATATCACATGTTGCAATAACGCATCTTTTATTATGGTCACTCCGAGCGATTAAAACAGTGACATCCTTAGCCATGAGTTCAATATTATTTGGATTATAAACATCAATAGTTATCTCATCTACAAAACCTCTTAAGGAGAATCTATAATCTCCTCTAATTATAGCCTCAGTTGGAAATTTAGAAGACAACAGTGTTTCTAAATCAGGAGTTTCAACCCTTGTCTCAACATAGAACGACAGGGATTCATTGAAACCAGCGATTATTGCAGATACTACAGTACTCATGTTCATCGTGAGAACCTCAGCATTCAACGCCTCAATAGAGATCATACCACTACCATTCACCCATGTTGTTTCTTTTGCTGATAAACAAAAACCAGGTAATCTTAAATCACCTACAACACCTCCTGTTTCATTCCGTATCTCCACCAAAGTACTACTCACTACAATATCAAACATGTTAGGATTATATGCATCAACCATCAAAGTTACATTAACCCCTTTCTGCGTTATCTCACTAAAATCAACATCTACTTTCAAAGCTGGTGAAGTAAAAATATTTTCAGCATCCCCTAGTATAGAGACAACAGTTACAGACAAAGGCATAGTTTTCCTTATAAAACCAATATTTACACCAACATCACCCGTTATCCTAGTATTCAAAAACCGAGGGTTACACCCATGAAAATCAACGACAAAAGACCCATTAAAAACCCTATGACCCCATGATGGTATAACACCACCATTGATTTCCATATAACCAACCCGTGTACCATTAGAGGTTCTCATAACCACCTTGACATTCTCTACAACTACATCAAAACCATTCGAGTTAAAAACAGTAAAAGATACCTCTGCAACACCCTCATCTGAACCCACTTTTACAATATCAACCTTAGTAGATACCTCCGGTATTTTCATAAACTGGATATTTAAAAAAATAAAAACCCCTGATATCAAGTTCACAATGGTTACCATTACAATTATAAACAAAACCAACTTTTTTCTCATAAAAAAAATTCCATTTCACAATTTTTTCTAGTTTTTATATACACTACACTATTCTTTTTTTACACAGTTACGTCAATTTCTAAAAACACTCTAATTATATAATATTTTTTATTAAAAGAAACTATCAACTTTAGATTAACTATTTTAATGGATAATTTCTCTAAAAAAATTGAAGTATTTATATCTCCCTAGTCTCACCCCGGGCTAACTCTATAAGATGTTTTTCTCCATCCTCTGGCCCCCTAGCAAACAAAACATCACCTGGATCAATTCTAGTTTTCCCAGTTGGACCATAAAGCCAACGATTTCCATGTCGCATAGCTATGACCATCATACCTGTTTCACTCGCGAGTTTCAACTCACCAAGAGTCTTACCGCATAATATAGATTTTTCATCCACCTGAACACGTGTAAAAACAATATCTGATTCACGTATACTATCCTTCAACACAGGATGAAGCTCTACATCACGAAGAACCACATCAGCAATCTCCTGAGCAGCATCAGCAATCTGTTCACCAGCTTGAGCTAACTTCATCAAAGTCAAAGCATCATCAACCAAAAGTTTTCTATTCTTGACCTCCTCCAAAGTCTCCCTCTGAAGATCCTGATACAATTCATCAATAAGATTCTCAAGATCATACACTTCCTCAGCAATAATTCTATTATCATAAATTAAAGACGAATAGGCGAGATCTATCATAAGCTCAGATTTATCCTTAATTTCAAACACAAGACTCTCAGCTTTATCTTTTTTCATTCCAACACCTTCAACTTTCCTTTCAAAAATTTACTGAGATCCTCATATCCTTCTTCAGTACCTCTAACGATGAGCCAATCATCAGCCGTAATAGTCGTATCCGACCGTGGGTTATAAATCCAATAATCACCACGTCTCACAGCTATAATACGCATACCGGTTTCAGATTCAACTTTTAAATCACCTATCCTCTGATTACATGCTTTAGACGTAGATGAAACCTGAACACGGAAGAGTTTTTCATCAGCTTTCTGAAAAATCCTTGAAAGAATAGGCCTAGTTTTACCCTCCAACATTTTCACAATATCACCAGCGGCATTAGAAATACTCTCAGCTGCTTCAGCAACTTGGAGAATACCAGCAAGTTGTTCAGCATCCTCTTTTGTACGAGCAGCCAGCATAGCCATCATACGTATATCATAGTTCAACTTATCCATACGAACCTCTAAAAACTTGACTTCCTCTGCGATCTCCTCATTATTAAAAAGAACTGCAGAGTACGCGAGATCTATGATAAGCTCTGATATATCTTTCATCTCTGTTAATAAATCCTTAACAGATACTGGTTCATATTCAAGTTCACTGAACTCCTCTTTTTTCCATTTATCCTTAGGAGCTCTCTGTAAAATACCAAAAATGCTCTGATGTTTCTTCTCTTTCATATCTTTTTTACTCCCCATAAAACATATTTTAGGTATAAATACTATGTAAAAAAACTAAACTCGTTAGATAGTAAAGATTTGTAGAGACAAACTTGATTAAACAGTTACCCATTGTTATAGATTCTGAATAAAAACCAGAGATAAATAACTATCGGAAAAACAACTGAGATTGTCAACTTAAACATTTTTTACGATATGTTTTCTTCTGTTAATTTCACCTATTAGAGGGTTTTAAGTTGACACTCTCTTTTTTCAAATTGACAAAAAAAAAACCAACCACACGATTTTACCCCCTTCAAAAAACCAGCTCTTATACCAATAAAACAAAAATATTAGATAAATAAGCAATTAAACTCCTAACACAATCTGAATTAATAAAAACAAAAACAATATCCCCATCACATCCCCAATAGTTGTAACAACAGGCGCCACCATATCATCCGGGTCAACTCCTTTTTTATATGACAAAAAAGCTGTAAAAACACTCACTATTGACACTACAAAAACAAGTAAAACACCTGTCAGAAACACAATACTTATAAAATCAACTAAACCAACATCCCCACCAGCACTAGAACGAGACAGAAACACAATATATACTAAGTAAATTATCACCGCTAAAACAATATATGTTACACCACCAAGTAACAACGACATAAACAAGTTATCATGCATCTCTTTATCCTTTAAACTTAAACTAATATACCCTACATGAAGACCAGAAGCAAGACGAGCACCGAGTATACTACCAATATTGCCACCGACACTATTAATAACAGGAACAGAAATCAAAAAAATAGGAAACAACATCAAAACCTCTTCATTACCCTGCAACAATTGACCAGCTGCAATCTCAATAAAAATAGTAACACTCAGAAGAGGCAAACCATGTTTAACAATTTTCTTCCAACTATAAATCATAGCATCACCTCAACCAACGAAGCTACAAAAAAAATACAACATATAGTTATAATATCACCAAAAGTAGCCAAGGCAGGACCTGTAATATTATCGGGATCATAACCACGTTTAAACACTAAAAAAATAATACCAACAGTCATAACAGTCTGAACCAACGCCGAGATAACACCGGCTAAAACAGTAATAAAAATAATCTTTACAGGATCTAAATAAACATTAAGTAAAAAAGATGACAAAAAAGCAAAAACACCTATTATCAACGAAACAAAAAAACTTAAAACAAGAGAACCTAAAACATTCTCTTTAAGTTCATCATTCCAGAGGTTACCCTCATCAATAACACCAAGATGATACGCTGAACCAAGACGAGAACCCAACGCTGTACTAATATTACCACGCAGAGCAATAATACCAGGTATAACAATGAGAAGACCAGGTATACGTCTAAAAAGATCTAACATTAAACCAAGAGTGCTACCTGCAACTATCGCACCTACACCACAGACTATAAGCAGGGGGAGGCTCTGCTTCACCATTTCCTTGGCATACATCTAATGTACCCCCCATAACCATTTTTTTTCACACTCCTGGTTCCAATTTTTTTTATAGGTACTTCTCTTTATATAGCTCCCATGTTTTATCTATATGATCCTGAATAGCTTTCAACCTTTTAACATCTTTCTCTGGTTTAAAAAGATGCCTAAAACGACCTTGATACCTAATCCATTCCTCAACAGGTTTACGATCAATTTTCCCCTCAAGTATAAGTTTACTTTTACCATTAAAAGTCACTTTATCGTTTTCATACTCATAGAGAACCCACGCACCAGTTTCCACCGCAAGTACTCCCATTTCAACAGTTTTCTCCATAGGAAAACGCCAACCAGGTGGACAAGGAGCAAGGATCTCAATAAACTTTGAACCCTTGATACTTTTTGCTTTTTTTAATTTGTTATAAAGATCCTCAGGATAAGCAACACATGCCTGAGCAGCATAAGGAATATGATGAGCCATAATTATCTCACCTAACTCTTTACGGAACTCTGTTTTACCACTGACCGTGGTTGTAGTCCAAGCAGCATACGGTGTAGCACCACTACGTTGAATACCAGTATTAGAATATATTTGATTATTATAACATATATATATGAAATTAGTCTGTCTTTCTATTGCACCAGAA
>QMTJ01000054.1 GCA_003651045.1 Thermoplasmata archaeon
GGAGGTTTTGAAAAATAACAAACGTGAGCTAGAGGTACTAGGGCAGGATGTTAAAAAACTTGAACGTGTTGTTGATTCTGAGATTCCAACTATAACTTATACAGAGGCTCTCAACATACTTAAAGAAAAAGAAAAACTGATTGTTGAGTGGGGTAAAGATCTTAGAACAATTGAAGAGGAAAAACTTATGAAACATTTTGATACACCTGTTGTTGTTACAAATTATCCTGTAGAAATCATGGCTTTTTATAAACCACGTGATCCAAAGGATCCAAAGACTGCTCTATGTTTCGACATGATAGCACCAGAAGGATATGGTGAAATCATCGGTGGCTCAGAGAGAAGCCTAGATATCGAGGATATGACTAAACGTTTAAAAACAATGGGTGAAAACGTTGAAAACTATCAATGGTATTTTGATCTACGTAGATACGGGTCTGTTCCACATGCAGGTTATGGTCTAGGTGTTGAACGTGTTGTTGCATGGATATGCGGTTTAGATAATATTAAAGACGCGATACCATTCCCACGGACTATGTTAAGGTTTAGACCATAAAAGAAGAAGATTAAGAGGAGGGTTTCTATTTTCTATGAAAAAAAGTGTTCATGTGTTGATATCTGGAAGGGTACAAGGAGTATGGTTCAGAGCTAGTACAAAACAAAAAGCCGAGGAACTAGGTATAACCGGCTGGGTTAGAAACACAACTGATGGAAAAGTCGAAGCAGTTTTCGAAGGAGAAGAAGAAATAGTTCAAAAAATGATTGAATGGTGCCGTCATGGTCCACCACTCGCCACGGTTGAACATGTTGAAATAAAACAACAAAAACCTACCGATGGTTTCGAAGGTTTCACTATAAAATACTAAAAGAATTTTTTAAAAACTTCTACAAACTCATTGTTTAAACCAATAAAAACAATTTTTTCAAAATCTTTTTCAAAATCTTTAGCTGTTTCAACCATTACTTTAGCAGCATCAACCAATGGAACACCACCAACACCAGTACCCATACCTGGGAAACCAATTGATTTAATACCCGATTCTTTAGCTTTTTTAAAAGCTGCACGAGTAGCAAGTCTAACGTTTTCAACACCAATCCTCATAGCAGGTTGTTTCATAGTAGGAGCATGAATAACATACTTACACGGTAGCTTCCCTGCAGTAGTAACAACCGCATCTCCAACAGGGATAGGTGCTTTACTCACGGCTTCTTTTTCAATCTCAAATCCACCAATACGTTTTATAACACCAGCTACACCACCACCCATGTAACCAGAAGAATTAGCAGGGTTAACAATAGCATCAACTTTTAACTCTGTAATATCTCCCTTCTGTACAACAAGTGTCATAATAACTATTACTCTCCTTCTTCCTCTTCTTCCTTTTTTTTCTTCTTTTTCTTTTTTTTCTCTTTTTCTTCTTTTTTCTTCCGTTTCTCCTCTTCTTTTTCCTCTAAATGTCTTTTTTCTCTAGCTAAACCACCTTGTAAAACCCTCATACGAGCATTCAAAGCCCTAATTTTTTCCTCTATTTTTTTCTTTTTAATATTAAACTCTGCCCGTGTGATTTTATGCATATCAAGTTTCTCTTTTAAACCCTCTATTTTTTCTTTTTCTTTCTCAATTTCTTCTTCTTTTTTCTTAATCGCTTTTTCTAATCTCTTAAGGAAACTCATTTTTATTTACCCCACAGTTCTTTCCGATGTGCTTCAAGGGTATTATTTTCTTTACCTAAATACTCTGCGAAAGTTTTCACCCTTGAACCACCCACCCTGTAAGGTTTTGAAAAAACCTCTCTGTATTTTATATCCCTCAGTAAATGATGATCAAGTATTATTTCACAATCAAGTTTCTCAATGATCTCTACAAGGTTAGACGATGCATCCTGCAGGTTTTCCCTGCTGAACTTCCAACCAAGGAAAATAGTAGGTGGTCCATCTATGATAAGTAAATCAGGTTCTTGTTTTATTATATACTCTGTTGCATCTCTTGTAACTGGTCCCTGTACATCTGATGCATGTAAAACCTTTTTTTCTCCATCATCAACCATGGTCATTATCACATAACCAAGTCTAACATTAGCTGGTCCATGAAAAAAAGGTGGAGAAAAAACAATCTCTGTACCACCTATACTATGTTTTGAATCATCACAATATATCAATGTACAAACCTCTTCCACGTTTTCTTTGAAATCTAACCCCCTTTGTTTCTGTGATTTATTAATATTTTTTGAAATATCCTTTGCAAAAACTTGTTTACCAGTATAGAATGTTTCATATGGGTCATAATGGTCATAGTGATAATGGGATATAACAAGTATATCGCATTTCTCCGCTATACCTGCGATTTCAGCTTTTGTTTTATCAAGCATCTCTATCTCTTTTGGATGAGGAGGAAGACCATACCGTTTTGGTCCAAGAGCAGCTGATGGGTCTATAAATATTTTACAATCTTTTGTTTCAATATATGTCGCCATCGACCTAACGCCAAGGGAGTCAGAAGAAACAGGTGTTACTTTCATCTTTTTTACCCCTAACTGGTTAAACATTTTCTAAAGATAAAAAGATATCTAAAAAAAATTTTGGATATTTATTTTTTAAAAAATCCCTTTTTTAGAACAAACTAGGTTTCCCAGGTTTGATCTCGTCTAAATCTGGGTAGAACGTTATTGACTCATCGCATTTTTCACAGTAAAACTCTATCATCATTGTAGAGTCTAACCTTTTGATAGGGATTTTTTTCATTTTGTTTCCACATTTAGAACAGTTTAGATTTTCTTCCATTTTTTTATAACCCATAATATTTGTATCTAATAATATATAAACTCTTCTATTAAAAAAATGTTTTTTTGTAGTTTTTTTACATAATATTATTAAAAAAAATTTTTTAGCTTTTACCGTTGAAATATGGTTTTATTTTTGTATACTATTTTAAAAACCCTATGATAGGGTATCATTGCTTCTCTGGTTTCTATAAATGATTTACCAAGTTTCACTATGTCACTACCAGGTATTATTTTTGTATCATCTGGTGCTCCTCTATGTACATACCATATCATAGCATCCTCTATTTTATAGTTTTCTCTCCATTTCAACTCGTTTAAAACATCTCTAGGGTTCGTCATGTTTTTTTTTCATCTACCAAAACCTATTAAGAGAAGATATCCATTTTTTAAAACTTTTTTATTTAAAAAACCTTGGCGGGTTGAAAATGTAAAAGGTCATCTCTCCTGTGGAGCTTTCGTTTCCATTTTGATCATAAACCCGTGTTTCTATTTTTTGTTTCATAAAAACAGGTTCATCCCATTCCCATATGAAAGGTGGTTTGGTGATTGTATCCTTAAGTTTCCCGTTTACGTAGATTTCTGCTTTACTTACTTTTTCATCATTAACATCTATACGTAGAGGACCAAAGATTAAAGGTTTAAAGAAAGGTAGTATTTTTTTGTTTTTAATGTATATAAAACTTTCAAATGCTATACCTTTATGTTTCATAAAAACTACTATGGCTAAAGCTACTATGATCAAACCACCAAGTGTTGTTAAAATAGAGGTGAATGGTAAACCTGCATTGTGTTTAACATATGGATGGTATTCATAGATAACGGAGTTGGTTAACTTGTTAACACTGTTTTTTTCTTTTACCATAATATATAGTTCGTAATCACCAGCAGGTAGGTTCCCTGGTGGCGTATATGTGAATTTTTTGTTGTCTTGCGTAGTTAGTTCATCTATTATTTCAAGATATGTTCCATCCTCAACAGGTAATGTCGTTGTTGGGTCTATCATGTAAAAAGTCGCATCTATTATTTCAACTGGTAGATTATATGAGATAGTAACAGTAGGGTTGTCTTTGTTGATTACTCCACCGGTTTCTGGTGTTAAACCTATTAGGGTTAATGTCGGAGGCTGGTAGCTATATGTGAATGTATATATTACTGTTGGATCGTCAAGGATATATGATTTACTGTTTTTCTTAAATATTTTATCAGAGTCCATCTGTGTATTGTTTCTTGTGACGTTTACAATATTGCTGATAGTACCATGGTCTCCTAAATCCGGGTCAAGAACTTCTATAAACAACCAGCCGATGGTTTTATTTATTGTAACATTAACAACTACTATGTTGTTTCCACTGTAACATGGTTCACCAGTTACTCCTATGGTATGATTCACTTGTGTTATCTCATCAGTAGTAGCATTCCACATGAACTCTGGTATCTCTGTATCATTGGTTGATATAAGGAAAACTGTGTCTCCACTAATGTTTATAGAACCAGTATGAACTGTTTTTAACACATTATTCGGGTCAACAAATACATCTGGTTTATCGTCACCATCTGTATCATAACAATAGAATAACTCGGTTAAGGATGTCCCATACTCTGTGTTTATTTTATTTAACATGGAAGAAGACGTTTTTATAGGTGTAGGTTGAGTAACAACAGCATAGGTTGTATCACTATTAGTATTACCGTCATTATCTGTCACTGTTAAAACAACTGTGTAATTCCCTGCGGCTAAATACGTATGGTTCACAGTTACACCTGCTGTTGTTGTTCCATCGCCGAAATCCCAGCTATATTCTGATATAGTCCCATCGAGATCAAAACTATTGGATCCATTGAATGTTACTGCTGTAGTTGTAACACCAGTATACGGGCCACTAGCATTCGCATATGGTTTTTTAGAGGTGTTCTCGTTACCCGTTGGATCTGAGGCAGATATTATACAGTACACTTTGTCTGTACTGCTTTCTAGTTGTATTGTTTTTTCATAGTAGTCTCCATTTTTTTTCTCCATCGTAGCTGTTTTATGATCCTCATCGTTGTTATACCAGTATTCTATCTGTGCCTGTGAAACTTCATGGTTATCTGTTATTGTTGCTCCAACAATATAAGTATTTATCACTCCATCAGATGAGTATTCATGTTTTTTTATTGTAATCTCAGGTGGTATGGTATCAACTATGTTAACTGTTTTTTGAGATGTAGTGCGTGAGTTACCCCATTGGTCACTTGCGTAGATACTATATGTGAGAACGCTGGTGGAGTTATCCAGTGTTATACTTCTTTCGAAATAGTTACCCTGCATGTGCACCATTGTATAGTTACCACTTTTACTCCCATGTGTCCATGCGACTTTCACTGTTAACTGTGAAGCAGCATCTGCATCATCAGTTACTGTCACGTTGAATGTAAATACAGCACCTGGTGAACCTGTTGAACCGGTGTTATCTGTTATAGTAGGCGGTGTCCCTTGATCTATAACAAATGTTTTTGAACTTGAAGTCACCCAGTTACGTGAGTCTCTAGCTGCTATATGATATGTATATGTCCCCGCGAGGGTGTATTTTTTGTTACAATAATACGTGTTTCCTGTCTGGTTTTGTGTTATTGAAAAATTAGTTGTACTATTATCTGGTTTAACAATGTGTAAATACACATGTTGCACCATCAGGTTATCTGTTACTGTTGCAGAAATATAAGTGTACCCGCCGATGGTTTGAGTAGATGGTGAAACCGTAGGTGTACCAATAGAGGGTGGTGTTACGTCAAGCAGAGGACCTTTATCCTGGTTAGAACCATAAATAGTATAATTATTATCTGCTATTCCATCCCCATCTGTATCATATGCACCTTCACTGTTTTCATCGAAATCATCCCAGTAATTACCACATAGATAACTCCCACCGACCTTGTTAGTTCCACTAGTTTTTGTAACATTCCATTTGTTACGATCCAGGCTTTTATCCATAGAGTTATTAGTATTATCATGGAAATAATTGTTATAAACTAGGTTATTTAACGTGAAATAATCTAGATAAACACCATACTGGGAGTTACTCGCTATCTCATTCGTATATATAGTATCATTAGTAGAGTTAGAAAGATGCACCCCGTCCTTATTGTTTCCTTTTATAACGTTATTATAAACAGTGTTAAAATCATCAGCGAATAAAAAAACACCATGCCCGGTGTTATATTTTATATTGTTCCCCTGCAGAGTATTAGTTGACCCTACAACCATTACTCCATAGTTGCTATTATAGTTGACATCATTGTTTCTAAGTGTGTTATAACTCGAGTTTTCCATCCTTATACCGCTATCACCATTACCATAGATAGAATTACCATAGAGTGTATTGTTTTCACAGTGGTCGTTTAAAAAAACACCATTCTGCGTGTTACTTGAGATGTTATTGTTTCTTATAGTGTTATAGTTACATGTTTCATTGAAAAACACACCGTTAAGAGTGTTTGATTTTATACCAGAGTTGTTCTCTATACTATTATACGAAGAATTGTACAGAAAAACTCCGTTGTTACCATTACTTGTTATAATGTTATAGGTTATAGAGTTATTATTCGAGTGATTAAGATATATACCATCGCCGTCGTTACTATTGATAACATTATCATATATTATGTTGTAATGGGAATAATTCAGTGTTACACCGTTTTCTCCACTTATTATCTTGTTATCTGTTAATATCGTATATGATGCATTTACTAGTATAACTGAGTTGTTTGAACTACTACCACTGTTTTTTATAGTGAAATGACTAATGTTTACATGTTGCGCGTTTATAACTATTACATCACCCGTGCTACCACCATCTATAATAGTGGTATCCCTGTTTTCACCAAATATATCAAGTTTCCAAGGTACTGTTAACCTCTCATTATATGTACCCTCGTATACAATGATTCTATCACCCGCGGAAGAAGCATTGATAGCATCAGTGATACAATCGAAATGATCCACCTGCCAACCCGGTGTAGAGCTGTCATAGTCATCATCAACATAAAACTTTGGTAACACTGATGCTTCACAGTTTTCAAAATAGTTAAACGATACAAAATAACCTGTAATCAACAACACTATTAGTAGTCCTACTACTATTTTCGAGTTCATCCCATCCTACCTGCGTATGCAAATGCATATACGAGATAGTTTATCACGTTAAAAAATATTCCTATTATTTCTATAACCGGCGGTGAGCGGAAACTTTTTAAAAAATTTTTAGAAAGGTAATTACATCTCCCTCTTCCATTCTATCAGATGGAGGGGATGGAACTATCTTTTAAAAATTGACACTCTCCGGCACAGAGATCAAAAAATTTTTAAATACTATCTAGCATTTAATTCCCAAAATAATGAAAATTTTGTTTGTAAAACCTGATAAATCACTCTCTCTGTCAAAAGTCAGAAAAAAATCCTTTA
>QMTJ01000055.1 GCA_003651045.1 Thermoplasmata archaeon
TATTAAAATTATTGTTAAAATAATCATTAACATGAAGAGTGTTGTTGGGAAGATCGTTACATTTATTGTTTCAACTGGTGACGTGTAGACGATACCTGCTGTATCTGTTATCTCTGTTTTGAATTTATAGTATCCACTACCATTTACTGCTGTGAAAACCCATTTAAATGGCGCTATAGTTTGGCTGTTGTCACCATATTGTATCCATTGATCCGGCCAGTTTTTATTATCTGTAGAGTATTTATAGTATAATTTTATGTTTTCTACAGATACATCTTCTGGGTATTTAGCAGTGATTGTGAACTTGTCATCCCAGTGCCATTCATGGAAGTTAGTAAGGTCTACATAAAATTTTGAAATATTTTCATCTTTCATAATTGTTAATGGTTTATCTGTTGTTATATACTCGTTCCCAAGGGCATCTGTTATTTTGAAGAAAACACTGTGTTCCTCGTTTATCCTCATTGACTCCCAGAGTGTTTCTGGTAAACTCCAGGTTATGTTAAATACTGCTTCATTTATATCTGATTTTATCTTTATCCAATCTCCTGCATCAAACCTATATGAGATAGAGTCTAACTTGTAGTCATCATATAGTTTTAGATCAAAAACTGGTAGATGTGTAACCTTATATACTGTTTCAAACTGGTTCTCTAGAGACGGCGGGGTCATGTCAAACAAAAACGTGATACTATCCTCGTTGATTTTGTTTTCATCTATCTCTTCTTCGTTACCAGCTAAGTCTTTAGCAACAGTTACAACCTGATAATAGCCTCCTTTCATTGGTTCGTTGTTGATTTTTCCAAACTCCCAACTATATATACTTGGTAGCCTAGGTGTACCAAATGTTTCCCATTCTCCATAGTTTTCTCCGTCTGTTGAATTCCGGTATTTTAACGTTACACTACCAACTCCGCTTCTAACACTTGAGTCACCTGTGTCGTTTGCTTCTGCTTCTATAGTAAATGGTTTGTTATATTGTGATTTGTATAAGTTGATGTTTTTTATATGCGACCAGGGTTTCAATGTATCCATTTTGAAACTAATAGTGTTACTAATAGCTTCGTTACCCGCGAGGTCTTTTATAGCGAATGTAATGTTTTTCAACTCAGAAATACCTATTTTTAAATCCTGCAGTTTTGCTCTTATCCTTGTCTGGGTTACCCCTGATTCATCATCAGCTACTGCAGGATACCATTTTGAAAGTATAGATGTATCACTTCCTTTAGGGGTGTAACCTATACGGTATTTAGCAGTATCTGTATCGAGACCAGATAGTACGCTATTATATGATAGATCACGTACTTCTATAGAACATTCCGGGAGGGACATGTTAATCCAGCCTTTTTCACTGGGTTCAAAACTATCGTTTATAAACTCTGGTGGTTTTTTCTCCTCAACCCAGTTCACCATCCAGCTGTTCAGAACAGGAGTGGACTCTGAAAAATTACCTATTTCAAAAAAGGCTTTAAGTTTTATCACGTTACTACGTATACCTGATATCTTGTTTTCAACTCCATCGAGATTCTCTATCGTTTTTAAAACAACGTTATCATTATTTAGTATACTAAAAATGATCGTGTTATTCTCTGTAGTATTCTCCATAGTAGCGTTAAACTCATTCCACCAATACCCTTTAGGTACATGGATAGAAGTCGATAAAAGTTCTCCTGTAGAGGTTGGGGAGTACCCGCCGATACAGTATAACCCTCCTGTGAGATCTATGGTATCCTCTGTAGCACTCACAATCAATACACCATTAGAGATAATCGGTGAAGCAACAACATCAACCCATGGTGGAATCCAGTTGGGTCGTTCAATCTGATAACTCCAAAGTGGTTCAACAGATTCATTATCGTTATTTATTGTGTTGAACACATAAACTGTACCTCCCCCGGTGACAACATAAACCTTGCTGCTAGCAACTATTGGAGAGGTAACATAATGTGTAATAATTGAGTTATCAACCAATTCATATGACCATTTTTTATCACCAGTATCAGGGTCAAATGCGATAAATTCACCATCTGGAGAGAGAACAAACAAGGTATCATCAGCATATGCAGGTGTAGAAATAGGAGCGGTACCACTTATCAGCCAGTAGAAATTAGGACCTTTTAAAATATTTAACAGAGACGTAGTAGTATTCCCAGGTAGTGTTTTATTCCACAGTTCATCTCCTGAGTTTGCATCTACTGCAACGATTTTGTTTTCACCATAAGATGATATATTTTTCTTCTCTCGCGTGAGTACAAAAACTTTTCCATCTGCATAAACTGGGGAAGAACGACCGATTATTCCAACACTTGTATTCCAGATTTCTTTACCGGTGTCGATATCGTATGCGAATAAACTACTACCCCACATGTTTTGACAACCAACAAAAACCATGTTGTTACCTACAGCTGGGGCAGATAAACTACCAGCGGGTAACGTTATTGGATCCCATAAAGGATTACCTGTGGAGACATCTAACGCTATCAGTTTGTTATTCAAACTAAGAAACTTACTTAAAACCGAGGTTATAGGTAAATCCCATAGTAAACCACTCCAGGATGTTATAAAAATTCTACCGTTATCGATCGTTGGAGGAGAGGAGAAACAAATGGTTTCACTATTCGGGGAATAACTCCATTCCACTTTGGAAAGATTTGATAAATCTAGAGCATATATCTTATTTGCTTTATTAGGCATGCATGTACCGATTATAAGTAGTTTATCAGTAGCTGCGATACAAGCATCAACTTCATATGAAACTTTAGTACTAGTAACGGGAGTTTGTTTACCTGTTTTTGAATCAGCTGTTTCATTAAAAACATAGATTTTTTTATCACCTGAAGCAACATACACTTTACCGTTACTTGTCACAGGTAGACGGAAACCTCCACCAACGTTATATCCTTTTGAATACCAATAAAGATCCTCTGGTTTGGAAGTTAAACCAGCTCCTACATATGCCCTAGTGTTCGCAGGGTTTTTACCAAATATACTCCAGTCTCCATAGAATTCATTGATTTTCACTTCTCCGTTTTTAACTGTTACACCATCTACTTTACCTACTCTATAGGTGTAAGAGAAACTGTCAGTATACCCTTCTTTTTTCTGCCACATAACACCCCAGTTATCAAGTAAAGGTGTTACATCAGATGCACTAGACCGTAGGATGGCTTTTAACCTAATACCTGTAGCTGTGATTGAAGAAATATCAAGCGGGGAGGTTTTACTAGAGAAACCCTCTATAATGTTTTTATCTTTATCTAAAACCTGTATAGTTATACTAGTGGTTTCAGTAGCTTTTGTTCCACTCCAAAATACTTTTTCCCATCCACCAAAATCTGGGGGTTCTATCACACTTGAGATTATATACCCTTCTGTGAGGTAACCATATGTTGTTGTTACTTTCGCTTCGACATAATCTGTAGATAAAATAGCGTTTTCATTACTGTTTTTTGGTGTACCAACTATTAAGATATCAACATATCCATCATCACTTATGTATAACATTTTTTTAGTAAGAGTATAAGTGAGATCAGGTTTATCTCCGTCTATGCCACCAACGTTCGACTGATTGTATACTATAGAATCTACCTGAGTCCATCTTGGAAGGATGTCATCATAGGTCCATACCCACATGGAGATTTCTTTTAAATTAACTTCATCAACAGGTTGATAACTACCAAAAAACCATTTCAAAGTAATCTTGTTTATATCATCAATTTTTTGTTTAATTTTGAATTGGAAATGATGCATCGGAGAAAAAACATATACATCAGAGCCTATAGATTCTGTTGTTAGACATTCATCATCTATCTTACTAATCAATGACATATCAGTTTTTTCAACAGCTATACCTGGTGCTAATAGTGGACTAATGAATTGATTGATAAAATCTCCAAGTAAACCACCACCTGTAACCCCAAGTTCACGATACCATGCCTTTACATTATCTGGATATTCTTCATAATTGTAAGTTGTCTCTGGTGTTCCTTTTTTTAGTTTAATCTTCCCGATCTCATTGACACATTTGTTTAACTCAGATATATCCTTTGCGTCACTGAACTCGTCTATCCATATTCCTTCATCGTTTAATTTTTCAAATTTACCAAGTGTAGTAGTAGAAAAATTTAGTGTTAAAAACATAGCTAATATCGCTAATATAGCAAGTTTTTTTATCATCTTATTAACATTCATATGATGTCTCCTATATAGCTATTATCATATTTTGTAACGATACATCTACTGATAGAGAGTATAGAGCTAAATGTTTTAATATTTTTATTATGATTTTGCTTTTTTATCTAAATTACTTGAATCTAACATATTTATTTAACATATTTATATACTTTATGGTATATAATTTATATTTTTAATTATTTTTTAATAAGTATTTGTATGTCCATAACATTTGTACCTGTTGGGCCTGTAAGTAATACATCATTTAGTTCTTTAAAAAACTTGTATGAGTTATTCTCAAGTAGAAAACGTGTTGGATCTAAACCTTTCTCCTGCGCCCGTTTAAAAGTATACCTATCTGCAATAGCACCGGCAGCATCGCTGTTTCCATCTATCCCATCAGTAGCGAAGGAAGCAAAAACCACGTCTTTTTCATCTAAATCTTTTACACTACTTAAAACCATTTCCTGGTTTCTTCCTCCCTGTCCCTTACCCTTTACTGTAACAGTGGTTTCACCACCAGATATAAAAGCGTTTTTCTTAGCATAGCTATTAATATAGTTCACTGTTTTCTCTACCAAGTATTTACCTACTTCTCTCGCCTCGCCATCTAAAGAAGTAGTAAGTATCATCGTTTTATAACCTATTTCTCCTGCTTTTTCTTCTGCAGCTTTACATGCGATTTTGTTATTCGCAACGATAATGTTATATACTTTTTTAAAGATGGGATCACGTTCTTTCGGCGTTTCAGGGATTTTACCATTTACCCCATCTATTATTGTTTCTTTCACAGAAACTGGTACTTTCTCTAATAAACCATGTTTTTTTAGGATATCATGTGCATCAATGTATGTAGTGGAATCTGGATGTGTAGGGCCTGATGCTATAAACTCAAGAGGATCACCTATTATATCCGATATGATAAAAGAGACAACAGTGGATCTACTATATTTAACAAGTTGTCCTCCTTTAACAAAGGAGAGATGCTTACGTATAGTATTTATTTCGTTGATATCAGCCCCGGATTTCAGAAGTAAATCAGTTGTACGTTGCATGTCTAATAGCTTGACACGTGGTTTACATAAAAGCGATGAACCACCGCCAGATATCAGCACAAACAACAAATCATCCCTGTCACATTTTTTAACTATTCTAATAATCTCCTCTGTAGCTTTTAAACTGTTTTCATCAGGTATAGGATGCCTACCAACAAAAGTAGACACATTACTATGCTCAACTTTTTTATCAATCTCATTAGTTACAACAGCACCCTCTTGGATGTTTTTAACTGAATCACATACCCCCTGTGCCATACCAACGCTAGCCTTCCCGAAACCAACAAGGTATATATTTTCAAAATCAGATATCTCTAATGACTCAGATTGAGAGACACTGATAACGTCGTTTCTAAACCTTGTTTTAACAGCTTTATAAGGATCAACAGCGTTAACAGCTGCAGAAAAAATATCAAGTATATCACTTCTTATTTGTTTCAACTCTATGGTTTGACCGTTTTTAACGATTTGATCTCGGTTTTTAAATATCATAGTCAAACCCAAAACTTAAAACCCCCTAAAAGAGAATAGGAGGTGTTTTGTATCAAATTTTTTTTATTTACCAAACTGCAACTGTCTCATTAGACTCTTACGCATCTTACGATTACCTGATAAACCCTTCATAGTACGCCTCATCACATTATAGTACTTTAATAACTCTTTAACGTTTTTATTTTCCACACCAGCTCCACGTGCTATACGTTTAATACGTGACGCACGTATAATATTTGGGTTATTCATTTCTTCATCAGTCATAGAATCCATAATAACCTTAAACTTCCGTAGTTTTTCCTCTGTATCCTCCATATCCTCATCTTTAATCTTGTTTTTACCAGGGAGACTACCTGGTAACATGTCAGCGATTTTCCTGAGAGAACCCATACCACTAATCATATCCATCTGATCATACATATCATGCAATGTAAACTTACCAGACATAATACGTCTAGCTGTTTTCTCGGCATCCTTGCCTTTAAGACTCTCCTCAGCTTTTTCAAGAAGAGCTTTAATATCACCCATGCCAAGGAGACGAGAGATAAAACCAGTTGGATCAAACTTTTCAAAATCACCAGGGTGTTCACCTGTACCAATAAACACTATAGGTGCACCAACTTCAGCAGCGGCACTAAGTGCGCCACCACCCTTCGCAGTACCATCAAGTTTAGTAAGAACAATACCAGTGATACCTACAGCATCATGAAACGCTTTAGCTTGAGGACCAGCTTGTTGACCAATGGCAGCATCTATAACAAGTAGTTTTTCATCAGGTTTAGTAGCTTTAAAAATTTCTTTCATTTCATCAATGAGTTCATCCTCAAGTTTATGTCGACCTGCAGTGTCTACAATAATAACATCAACAGTGCGTTTAAATTTATTAATACCGTTTTTTACAACCTCAACAGCATCTTTTTCTTTTTTATCACCATAAAAAGGAACTTTAACCTGTTCAGCTATCTGTTTCAACTGTTCATAAGCCGCAGGTCTATGTACATCACCAGCGATAAGTACAGGTCTTAAACCTTTTTTCTTAAAATATGTAGCAAGTTTACCACAAGTAGTGGTTTTACCCATACCATACAAACCAACCATCATAATAACTTGTTTCTTGATAGGTAACTCTCTAGCAGCACCAAGGATGTTAGCAAGTTCTTCATAAACAATACGAATGACATGTTCCCTGTTGCTCATACCTGCTGGTGGTTTCTCCTGCAGAGCACGTTTTTCAATTTTTTTCGAAAACTCTAAGACAAGTTTAACATTAACATCAGCTTGTAAGAGAGCTCGTTGGATATCTCTAACTATTTCTTTTATGAGTTTAGAATCAACATAAACCGCGTTAACGATTTTTTTAAGAGTACCCTTGAGCGAGTCACTTAAGTCGTCTAATACCATAAGTCAAACCTTTTTCTACACCTTAGAATATAA
>QMTJ01000056.1 GCA_003651045.1 Thermoplasmata archaeon
AGAATAAAAATTGCTTATATATTATGGATAATTTTTGTCATAACAGGGGTTATTGTTTTTTTAATATGGTTCTTGGTGAAATAAAAAAAAGAAAAAAGAGAAAAAATATATTTTTTTACAATGTTTTATACTTCCTTCCCCATGTCATAGATTGTTTTTATAGCTAACAACCCCACTGCTGGTGCTACGAATATTGATAGACTCATTGATATACCGTGTAACAGAGAACCAAGCCAAGGGTTTATTACAGCGTTTTTGAAAACCCCGTACATTACTACTAGTGCTATCCCCGCTATTAAGAAACCCGGTGTTTCTTTAGCTGTAATTGTTCCTCTACCTAATACTGCTAGTACTCCTACGATTACACCTATTATCGCTAGTACCCATGCTACGTATCCGCCGTTTGTTGTTAATAGAAAGTTGTTTCCACTTTCAATAGTTACCGCTGTATACAGGCCAACTAACGATGCAATTACGATACCAATTATAAAAGACCAGCTTCCTATCTTTAGCATTATATCATTTTTTGCCATTTTTTTTCTCTCCTCCGCCCTAAAAAAATAGTTTGTAATAAAACCATCTACTTGTTTATAAAGATTTCTAAAATGATATTTGTTAGGAGATTGAGGAGGAAAGATTCAAATATGTATCTCTTATAACTGGTTTTACCAAAATGTTTAAAAAATAAGATGTTCTAAAACATATGAAGGTTTTGCTTGGAAATTGGTGAAAAAAGTGATAGATACCCAAGAGAAACAGGATTCTAATGAGGATTCATCAGATACTGATGAGTTAAAACCTATTGATGAGTGGATTAAGTCTCAGGATTTTAAAACAACAGCGGATATTGAAGTACCTGAGCTTTTGTTGGATCAGGTTATCGGGCAGGAGAGAGCTGTTGAGATCGTACGGAAGGCTGCTGAGCAGAAACGTCATGTTATGCTTATTGGTGACCCCGGTACTGGTAAATCTATGGTTGCTCGTGCTATGACTGCTTTTCTCCCTAAGGAGGAACTTGAGGATATCATTGCTTATCCTAATCAGGATGACCCTAATACTCCTCATATCCGTGTTGTTCCTGGTGGTAAGGCTAATGAGATCGTCAAAGCGCAAAGGGAGGAGGCTAGAAAGAAAAAAGAACAGCAGAGTACTTTTATAGCATGGTTTGCTTTTATTATTGTATTGTTAGCTATTTTTGCTGCTCTTACTCCAGCTTTATCAGAAAATGGTAATATTAGCATTGACAAGATTCAATATCAGTGGTTGTTTTTTGGTGTTATCGCTGCAATTTTTATTTTTTTGATTTTTTCTAGAGGTAGTTTAACGCAGAGGAGTACTTTGAATCAAGTTCCGAAGATTCTTGTTGCTCATGATAAAAATGATAGTCCTCCGTTTATTGATGCAACAGCTGCTCATTCTGGTGCTCTTCTTGGTGATGTTCGTCATGATCCTTTTCAGTCAGCTGGTCTTGAGACGCCTCCTCATCAACTTGTTGAAGCTGGTGCTATTCATCGTGCGCATAAGGGTGTGTTGTATATTGACGAGATTAACACTCTTAGTTTACCTTCTCAGCAGCATTTATTGACTGCTATTCAGGAGAAAAAGTTTCAGATTACTGGTCAGTCAGAGCGTAGTTTTGGTGCTATGGTTAAAACAGAACCGGTTCCTTGTGATTTTATTCTTGTATCCGCTGGTAACCTTGATGCTTTGAATGGTATGCATCCTGCTCTTCGCTCTCGTATACGAGGTTATGGTTACGAGGTTTATTTGAATAGTGTTATGGATGATACCGATGAGAACAGGAGGAAACTCATCCGTTTTGTTGCTCAGGAAGTTAAAAAAGATGAAAAAATCCCTCATTTTGATCGTGATGCTGTAGCTGAGATTATACATGAGGCTCAACGTCGTGCTGGTCGCAAAGGCAAACTTAGTTTGCGTCTCCGTGAACTTGGTGGTCTAGTTCGTGCTGCTGGTGATATAGCTTTTGAAAAAGGTAGTAAGATTGTTACAAAAGAACATGTGCTGCAGGCGAAAAAGATTGCTAAATCTCTTGAACAGCAGGTCGTTGATCGTGCTATTGAGCAACGTAAAGAATATAGATCTTTTAAAATAAAAGGTGAAGAAGTAGGTGTCGTGAATGGACTCGCGGTTCATACCGCTGATCCTAGTATGAGCGAGTTTTCTGGTCTTGTACTACCTATCGTTGCTGAGGTTACACCAGCGGGTTCAGAGTCGGAGGGAAAAGTAATCGCTACGGGTAAACTAGGGGAGATAGCAAAAGAATCTGTTCTTAATGTATCAGCTATTATTAAAAAATACATGGGTAAAGACATCACTGAGCATGATATACACATCCAGTTTATAGGTACATATGAAGGTCTTGAAGGTGACTCCGCTAGTATTTCTGTGATCACCGCGGTTATATCAGCTATGGAAGGTATACCTGTTCGTCAGGATACAGCTATGACTGGTTCACTTAGTATAAGAGGCACAGTTTTACCAATTGGTGGTGTAACTGCTAAGGTAGAAGCAGCAGCTAAAGCTGGTATAAAAAGAGTAATTATACCTCGTGCTAATCTCAATGATGTCCTTATAGAGGATCAATACAAAGACAAAATAGAAGTTATACCAGTGGAAACACTCCCAGAAGTTATAGATCATGCATTGATTGGTGAAGGTAAAAAGAAACTACTTGAAAAACTAAAAGCTATGAAGCCACCAAAAGTTATAGGTAAAATAGAGCTGGAATCTGAAAAAACTATAACGTCTCAGAGTAAAGAAACAACAATGGATGAATAAAAAAAATCTCAAAAAAATGTTTTTTTAGTTAATTAATATTTTATATCTAACTGTACATACTTCCCAGTGTATACTTATGAAAGCATTATTTATAGGGCGTTTCCAACCGTTTCACAAAGGACATCTAAAAGTTATACAGGATATCTCTAAAAAATATGATGAAATCATCATAGGGATAGGGTCGTCTCAATACGCAAATACCATGGAGAACCCATTTACAGCAGCTGAACGAGAAGAAATGATTAAAAAATCTTTAAAAGAAATAGGTGTTAAAAACTATAAAATATTCTTCATCCCAGATATACACAACCCGTCGAAATGGGTAGATCATGTGACCTCTATCATCCCTAGTTTCGATGTAGTGGTTTCAAATAATACTTTCACCCTAACTCTTTTCTCAGAAAAAGGTTTTAAAGTTATAAAAACACCTCTTTATAACAAAAAAATGTATTCTGGTAAAGAAATCCGTAAAAGGATGATGAACGATGAAAAATGGGTTGACTTAGTACCTACACCTGTAGCAAATATTATAAAAGATATTGATGGTGTTAAACGTTTGAAAAATTTTATTAAAAAAAGAGAAAAAAAAGTTTTTAAGATGTTTTTTCTGAGTGTTTCTTTATTCTACTGATGAAATCTATAACACCCGCAGATAACGCAGTTAAAGCCGCTAGTACACATAAATAAAAACCAAATCCTAAACCCCACGTACCAGACATATAAGTTGTTTCTTTATCTGGTAATACCACGTTTAAAGTTCCTTGACCCTGAAGACTCCCAAGGCTGATCTCAGTTATCCTTGACATTCCAAAGAAATAAGCAGTAGCTACCATTATCAAAAACAAGACACTAGCGGAGATTAAAATCATGTAGAATCTCCTTTTTAAAATAATATTAGGTAGGAAACTTACTCCTAATAAAAAGAAACCTGAGAGAACGATCAATAGTAAAACACCTAAAAAATTAGAGAATATCTCAGGTATAGTCGCTATGTCAAGGTAAAGAGTACCTTGATACCATGTTTTTTCAATCATTGTTTGTGGTGTTATAAACATTTCAGTGTTTTTCTCAGCGATTGGATTGCTACTATGAGCGTTTAACACCCACCAGGGTTGAAACAACGAGAGTAGTATAAGACTCATAGCTAATAGCTTCAAAAACGTGTTTAAAGAGATTTTTTTGAACATCTTCAACACTATTATTTCCCCTATGAACAATAGAGTTAACATTGTAACTGTTATAGCGAGTAATGGTTCCTGTGTAGTGACTATTTTAATGTTTTTATCATTTGTTAAATCAAAGTTTTTTATACCTATTATTTTTTCATCAGAAAAAACATGTATTGTATATTCACCTGGCGGCAAAGAAAGTACCTCATCTACAGGGATTGATCTAAAAACGGTTTCACCATCTCGTAGTACATCTATTTTTTGATTTTCTATGTTAACAGGGTTCCCATGTGAATCAAGAAGAGATGTTCTAAGGTTAAACATCGCAGTAAAATCTACATCTATAATACAGTCCTCAGGTATTTTTATTGATTTTTCATTGGAAAAACCACCATATGAGAGGTACAAAATATATGATGCCCTTGGGAGTTTTTCAAATAAAAACTTTCCTGAGGTTAGTTTTTTAGAAAGAATCTTGTTTTGTTGAATCATCTCAGGGCTTATAAGAGTAGGTTTAACATTGACACCTGGTGGGAAACCTATTTTATCTTTTACATTAATGGTTAAGTCATAGAGTTCTAGGTTTATATTTATGTTTTTCTTTAACAATGGTATTTTTTCTTCATAAACTTTAAAACCTTTATAAAACGCTTTTAAAACATATGTGTCGAAGAGGCTAAAAGGTATAGTAAAAGGTATGGTTTCATTACCCGTGGTTACATTGGTTTCAACGATGGTATTGTTCATGCATAGAAGTAGTTCCATGTTTTCTATATTCTCTCCATGTTGATCTTTAGCTGTTACTATAATGTTTTTTGGCCATGTACAGTAAACATCAACTTGTGTGTCATCTTCTATTTTAACAGGTTTACATCCAATATATCGGGATGGTTGTTTACCGATTTTTAGATAGATTTTAACAATGTACTCACCAGGAGCTATTTTAGGGAATTTTATCCGGGGTGCACCAATAACTGGTTTATATATAATTCCTGTTGAGATATATTCATTGTTTCTGTACAACTCTGCATATACATTTGTAATATTGATTCTTGTTAAATTAGCTAACAAGGGGTGTATAAAGAATCTACCTGTGAGTCTTGGTTTAACTGTTAAAGTGTAAATATTCTGATTACCTTTATATGAAGCATTGTAGCTGTTATGACGGTGCTTAATTAACTCTTGAAAAAACTTGCTTTCCTTGACTACACTTGGATAGCCGCCTTTTTCTGATGTGAAAAACTCAGCGTTAAACTCTACAACAAGATCATTAGGTATTTCTAAATCATGTGAACTACCTGGTTCATATGAGTTTCTACCAAAGTTTATAGCGGCATAGTCTATCTCAGTACCCATTACATCCATGTATTCTTTTTCAGCGACTTTAACCTGTATACCATCTCTCTCTTTTGTTCCTTCTTTAACAATACCGTGGTTTGAAGAAAAAATAACAGCATGTGTTTTACCCTGTTCACCTTCATCGTATGATATCCACGCGTCTTTTCCTAAATCACAATCCGCTGTATAGGGTATTATCCATTCACGTTCTTTACCCTCTGGATCTGGATCTAGTCTGTATTCTTTTATCCTATCATCTTCTCCGTACACGTGTAGATATGGTAATATTTCACCGAAACACATTTTCTGTATTTTTTCACTTGTGGATTTATATGTAAGCAATGCACCATATCTTCCATCTACGTTTTCTATTCCTTCTACTGTTCCTTTTTCAAATACTTGATGTTTCACATGAACACTTATGCGTTTATCCTCGGTGGGTGAGTAATAATATTTATACACATTAGTTGTTCTTAAATCCTTTTTCTGCGATTCACTTATTATCCTAAATTCAACCATTAGGTTACCATCTACACATATTTCTTTAGAAACAAGTACTTGATCTGATGAAATTTCATCTTTATCTTTTGTCCCATGTTGATAAGAAAAACAAAACGAGACGATGTCATCAGAGGAGGTTATCCCAAATTCTTTAGTCCCCGGTTTTTGTTTCACAATACATTGGGATAACATCCGATATATGGCTTTTCCTTTTTGTCCGACTCCAAAAACAATATCTCCATCCTCAACGATTTTATAGTAATCACCCTCAGCTAATACACCAGGTATAGGTTCGTAATAGTAATACGAGTCCTCAACATTAACATGATCAACATAATTAGGTGGATTTTTTTCATCTTTATCATAGTATATAAAATATCTTTCTTTTCCATCTGCAAATTCTGGAACCAAAAAAACCAGTCCACATTTTTTTATATGAACCGGGTCAGTGTATTCTAAGTCATAAATCTGCGACTCGAGTTCATACCATTTTCCTTTACTCCAGCAACAAACACGTATTGAATGTTTTTCATTGTTTTCTGCCCAGCACGGGTTGTTGAACTCTACATCAATATCAATAGGTTGATATTTAGCGTATCCTTTATCTGTGGATATAGGTAAAACTATCTCTTGTCTATACCTCCACTGGTTATTCCAACAAGGAACAATCTCCTCATTTTGAGAAACAGCAAAAAAAGTATACACTGGGCTACCAAGTAACGTCAAGAAAACAATAGTTATTATCAACGTTTTTCTATATAACATATACCCCTCGTTCTTAGCTCTCTTTATCTTTCTAATCTTCTACATAGCGTTTATAATATATAATGTAGTTTTAATAATATAATAAAATTTTGTCATACAAAATTTATATATATCACTATATAAATATAATGGTATGGTTTAGTTAAACTTGTCAACAAGAGGTTAAACATGGATAAAAAACTACACCTCCTCGTATTACTCCTATTCTTCTCATCCATACTATACACTGGATGTTTAGAAAACAATAATAACAATACAAACATAGAGGGATCTACTATAGAGGGTTCACCGCCGGTTCCAATAATTTCATCTATAAAAAATAAATATTATTTTGGAGACATAATAAAACTAGATGCATCGCAATCGTATGATACCGATGGGGAGATTGTATCATATATATGGGATTTTGGAGATGGAACAAAAGCTGCTGGTGTAACTGTTGAACATATTTACAAATTTGAAAACGAGTTCGATATCGAGTATCCTCTTATATATACAGTATCTTTATCAGTTGTAGATGACGACAACTTAATGAATACAGTAACT
>QMTJ01000057.1 GCA_003651045.1 Thermoplasmata archaeon
AGGATTTTTATTATCTGGGAGATAGTTTTACCTTTACAGAAAACAGTTTCTGGGAAACCTTTCCTAATGATTCGATGGGTGTCAATCTTTGCAAAACCTAAGTCCTCATAAGGAAGAGTTTTTATTTTATCTAAAACCGTGGATAAATCAATTTTTCCTTTCTTATAATCTTGTAAAATTTTTTTCATCATGTAAGAGCCTCATTCATACTACCTTTACGATACCCTTCGATATCAAGCGTTACATACTTAAATCCAAGTTTTTTGAAATGTTTTACTATCTCTTGTGAATGATTAAGAATGGTTTGAAAATCCTCTTTTAACACCTCAACCCTAGCGATTTCGTTATGATAACGTACACGGAATTGTTTTAAACCTATAGCATGTAAAAACATTTCAGCTTTTTCCACTTGTTTAAGTCTTGATTTAGTTATCTTTATTCCATATGGAAACCTAGATGCTAGACATGCAAAAGCCGGTTTATCCCAGGTATCTAAATTCATTTCCTTAGAAATCTCTCTAATTTCTTTCTTAGTTAAACCCACATCTAAGAGTGGACTCACAACACCTAACTCCTGTAGAGCTTTTAACCCTGGTCGATAATCATCTATGTCATCAGCATTTGATCCATCTAAAACATAGTTGAAATGTTCTTCATTCGCAATTTGCTTTATCTTTGAAAACAGCTCCTTTTTACAATAATAACATCTATTAACAGGATTTTTTGAAAATTCATCGATTTCAGTTTCTTCTGAGTTTATAACAACATGTTTTATCCCCATGATCTTTGTGAATTTTTTCGCCTGTTCTAGCTCTCTTTGCGGGTACGTTGATGAGACTGCAGTAACTGCTATTGCGTTCTCACCTAGGACATCATATGCAACTTTTAGTAAAAATGTACTATCTACACCACCTGAGAAAGCAATAACCGCACTACCCATTTTTCTTAGATTATTCTGTAGTTTCTCCAACTTAACAGTAACCTCTTTTCCCACGTGACATCAATAGAGATATAGTTGTATATATTGCTTTTTACTTTTGCATATATTAAAATGGGGGATACAGATTAGGAAAATTTTAGTCTGTATCTTCGACTTTTTATAAGATATATGTTGATGGCACGACTTCCGTAAAAATCCATTAATCTTTTAAGCATTTTGGCGTAATCTGTATGTTCCATTAAATATGAACAAATGTGGAAGGAAAATTATTTTAAACTCTTTTTTCAAACGCTATCAAAAAATATATACTCTATACTTGTTTTCATCTATTCTCCTGTTTCTTTGAAATATAGCTTATACCTGTCTCTGTTAACTCTAGAGTATCAAATGATACATAATGAAGCATCTCCATCTGAGCAAGTTTATGTATCATATTGTTTAACTCATCCCTAGTGATTTTTAGTTTATGCATAGCTGTTTCTGCATCCATATCCTGTTCCAACAAAAGCTGTAAAAGATTGTATTCTTTTTCATATACAACGACTTCTTTCTCTATCTCTTTTAAGTCAACCTCAGTATATCCTGATAGTTTTTCTACATAGTTTTGTATGATTCTATCAAGATTAAGCCTGTCAAGAACACGCCCCTGTTTGTCATATAATGTACAGAATTTAGATCCCGGCTCATGTTTCCAATAAGCTACATTACCCCATGTATATCCTAGTAAGTTTTGCGGTCTTCTTTTATCAATCCGTCCTGTCTTTACTGCCTCTGCAATCTGTTTCTTACGTTCCATTCTTCTATATGCATAATGTTGCTCTAATTGTATCTGATCAAAATCTACATTGAACTCTTGTTGCATATGACGTATGATATCTTCACCAGCATATTCTTTTAACTCTGTTACAAAATAAAGCCCTGCGTCGCTACTGAGATCATTATAAACAACACGTATAAGTGCTTCTACTGCAGCTCCAAAATGACTCGGCGGCACCTCATCGATATCAGGTGATACTGATACAGTATACCCATCTTCTGTGAAATCTACCTGGTTTATATCAACATATCTTAAAAAATCAAATTTACGTTCAAGTGTTTTTATAGAGGAACCAATGGTTTCATCAGCTGTTTTAGCAGAAGTACGTCTACTAGCAACATTATAAAGTGCTTTAACCACGTGTTTCAATAATACTGAGTTTTTCAACTCATCCAAGTATAGACTACCCCGTTTTTTTTCTCTTCAAAAGAGTTATAACCAGCTTTTTTTTAATATTTTTCCTAAAAAAAAGATTTATTAAAACAACCTGTTAAGTTTTTTATCCTCTCTCGATTTCCAGCTACCCTTGTGATAAACATAACTAGCTAAAAGTGGGAACGTAATAGTCGCCTCAGAGAAAACCATTTGTTCATAACCTTGATCAACCTTCCCCCAACTACTTGCTTCTTTAAAAGTACTACCACTAAGTGCACCGTCGCGTTCATCAGCAACAGTAAGCTGCACAGCATACTTATGCATAGGAACAGTTACGCCAAGGATATCAGCAGCTACAACAGTATCCTGAACAAAATTCTTAGGAACACCACCACCAACCATAACAACACCAGTCTCCTTCGATTTAATCTTAATCTCTGTAAGTTCTCTAAAATCCTTAACAGAATCAATACTAACATGATGTTTTTTCTCTGTCTGATGAAAAACTAATCCAAAACCTGCGCTACAGTCAGAAAAAGCAGGGCAAAAAACAGGTAATTCCTTCTTATAAGCTTCCAGGATAAATGATTCCTGGTTTTCACCATAGTCCTCTAAGTATTTACCCATTTCATAAATAAACTCACGTGACGAATACACCCCTGGTTTCAAACCATCAGCTATTTTTTTAACAGTCATATCACAGACACGTAAATCTTCTTCATCAATAAAAGTATCATAAATCCGATCGATCATTAACTCACGTAACTTGTTATCATCAGCGTTTACAAAACCACGGTAATGATAAAAACCTAGTCCTTCGAAGAAATCCTGGTCAACAACAATCGCACCACTAGATACAACAACATCAACCATATTGTGTTTAATTAAATCAAAAATAACTTTTTTTAAACCTGCACTAACGAGTGAACCAGCTAAACACAAAATAACAGTACAATCTTTATCCCTGAGCATAGTATCATATATCTTGCAAGCCCTTGCCAAGTTACGGGATTGAAAAGACATGTTTTCAAATGAATCAATCAAAGGTATACTATTGAATTTTTTAATATCAATATGTTTGATTTTCTTCTTTAAAAGATTTTTTTTACTATACTTCATAGGCTGTGGATAATTGCCAATAGTTTTTTTAGATTTTCTATGATAAAAAAGTTTTACGTCAAATATTCTTTTAAAAAATCATCCCAATAAGAATCCTGTGAAAACTTCAAATCCTCATAGAGACAAGGAAGTTTACCACGGAAAATATACCTATTATACATGTTTTTAGTCCTTGGGAAATATATACTTAAACCATTAGAATTATCATATGATATCTTTTTAATCGCAGGTATCACTTCATCGTAGCACTCTAAAATATAGTTACATTGATCTTTGATATACCTATTATCAACGTAATATTGTAAAATTTCAATAAAATTATACAAATCTACGACGCAGTCATATGCTAATATATTGAAACGATAGTGAGTATAAAGCGGGAATAAAAACCAATATTTCGGGAAGCACCTTGAATATTCTTGTGTCTCCTCTCTTGCTCTCCTAACACTTTCTTTAAAACTATCATTTTTTAAATTAACAATTAAATTCAATAATAGATCATCGAGTCTATCTTTTAATTCATTAATTTTACTTAAATTTATTACTGATGAAGAAGGATAGTGAATAACTGTATGAAACCCCTTAAAAGGAAGTTTATTCAAAATTTTACATAACAACGGCATCTCCATATTGTAACCTTCAAAATAATTAAAAGGTTCAGGTTCAAATCTATAAGGAGCTCTACTACAGAATTCTTCAGGGTTTATATCTGAGTTATTCCTTAAATCCCAGACTGCATCAGAAAACCTTGGAACAATTGTTTCCTCCGAAAAACAATCTTGTGTACCAACAATATAATCAACATAAGGTATTAGTTCATATGATAGTTCTATCGTATTCATCGCACAAGAAACAAAAAGAACATCAATCTTATGATTCACGTATTCAACAATCTCCTTCAGAGCCTGTGCGAATTCAGGGGTTGATATTTTATCACCAGTATTATCAGAATCAGGTAGAGGATATTGCTGCCAACCTGTCCCTGCAGATGCATATGTTATCAATGCATAATGATTAGCAGGATATACTGTCATCATTTGTTTACAGAATGATTCAAGAGTTTTTAGATTACTCATATCTACCTCATCTGGCCAACCAAAAATATTGTTTAACTCGATTTTTTCTCCTGTTTCATTAATATAATACAATTTCGAATTGCCTTTACCTAAGTTATCTTTCAAAACAACAATATTAAGATCTTTAGAAGACTTAATAGTTGACAGTCTTTCAAGAAGAGGAGATATATAACTATCCATATTTGAATCACCGCACATATAATACATAATAGTCCATTTTGCATTAACTCGTTCGTCTTTTGGGATTTCAAATTTTTTTATAAAAGCAGCAGAAGATGTTCCAGAAATAACAAATATGCTTGTTACAAGAACCGTTAATAATACCTTATTGATATTCTTCATTTTATTTCTCTCACACAGTATCAAAACAATATTATTATATAATATTTTATATTTTACTATTGTGAAAAACCATTATTTTATAGTAATATTTAAACCAGTTTTACTTTTATCTTGTTTTCATTATGCATGAATGGGCGCTTGCCGAGTCAGTATTAACTGCAGCAGTTGAAACAGCAGAAAAAGAAAAACTCAAAAAAATCACTGAAATCAAAATCAGTATCGGAGAACTTCAACAAATTGAACAAGACCTTTTTGAATTCGCACTTAACGAAATTATAAAACAACAAGACAAGATGTTGAAAAACGTAAAAATCATAATTGAAACAGAAGAAAGCGTTTTAAAATGTAAAAACTGTGGTCATACATGGAAATTCAAAGACATGCAAAAAAAACTTAAAGAAAACGAAGCAGAAGCTATACATTTCATACCTGAGGTAGCATTTGTTCACACACGATGCCCACGTTGTAATAGCCCAGATTTTGAAATAACCATAGGTAGAGGTGTCTCGATAACCTCAATTAAAGGGGAGAAATAACAGATTATGGATACAAGAATTAGTGTAATCGACAAAAGACTAAGTAACATTAAAAACGTTATATCAGTAGCCAGTGGCAAAGGTGGTGTTGGTAAAAGCCTAATCGCTTCATCCCTTGCACTCATCCTTTCAAAGAAAGGATACAAAGTCGGCCTCTTAGATCTCGACCTATACGGTCCCTCTTCACATATCATCTTAGGGGTAAAAAACGTCCTCCCAGAAGAAGAAAAAGGCATCATACCACCTAAAGTTAACAACATATGTTTCATGTCCATTGTGTATTTCACAGAGGATAAACCTTCTCCGTTTCGCGGAATAGATGTCTCAAATATCATCATCGAACTCCTAGCTATCACCCAGTGGGGGAGACTTGATTATCTTGTTATAGATATGCCACCAGGTATAGGTGATGAAACACTAGATGTTATACGTCTTATTAAAAAAAGTAGATTCCTTGTTGTTACTACTCCCTCTAAGGTTTCTATGGCTGCAGTAGGTAAACTTTTAACATTACTCAAAGAACTCAAACTACCAATTGTTGGTGTAGTTGAAAACATGAAAATGAACAACTCCGGATATGTTAAAAACATAGTTTCTAAAGAAAGAATACGTTACCTTGGTTCTATACCTTTTGATACAAAAATTGAAGAAGCCATTGGAGACCCTCTTAGACTCTATAAAACTAGTTTTATGAAAAAACTCGAAGACATAGTCTTATCAAATAATATTATCAACGGTTAAACTAAAATTTTTTAGACTCACCTATAAAAAAAATTTGTAGTTAAAAGATTAGAATTACAAGAATTTATATACAACAAAATTTATTTATAATATATAATAATATATTGTAAGGGTTGATTATTATGAACCCTGATAAAAAAATAATAGCAATAGGTATAGTAGTTACAATAATCCTCTCTGGTTTTGCAGGAGCATTAGTATATCTATATATCCCAGGCGGGGGAGAGATAAAACCAAAAAAGGGAAAACCAGGTTTATATGAAGAAGGAACTACTGTTATCAAAAAAGAGTTTAATTTTTCTCAACCAACAATTAAAGTAAACAATGGCTATTCAAATGTTTACGTAAAAGAGGCTAATTTGTATAGTATAAATGATGGTAGACCAGTAGTACCAGTTAATCTTACTGTTGTAGAACTCCCATTTGGTAGTAAAATAATAAATGTTAATTATGAATATTCTGAACCCAAGGAAATATCTTTATCAAACAAACTTTCTTTTGGATCTTGTTCAACACTTACAGGTATGGATAAGGATATCTATAGTAAAAACATTTTTTATCCAGAAGAATGGGTATCCTACCACACGGGTGGCGGTTTATCAAAGGGTGTTCATAAAACATTTTTTGTACTACGTGTCAACCCCGTGAGATATAATTCTTTTTATGATGAGTTACAGTTTATACAAAATGTTAAAGTTGAGATAGTTTATAAAGAACCAGAAACACCTCTATTGTTTGATACACATAAAAACGATCTTTTAATTATTTCCCCTTCAGAGTTTACAAAACTTTTAACCCCTCTTGCTGAACATAAAAACGAAGTAGGTATAAAAACCAAG
Organism: Thermoplasmata archaeon; assembly: GCA_003651045.1. GTDB lineage: Archaea > Thermoplasmatota > E2 > DHVEG-1 > DHVEG-1 > B24-G9. Next base: position 6,786 of record QMTJ01000057.1, read on the forward strand.
GTTGTAAGCTTGGATGAGGTTTACAAGGAAAACAAAGGTATGGATCAACAGGAGAAAATAAAATATTACATAAAATCAGCAGTTGAAAAATGGGGTACCAAGTATGTCCTCCTCGTTGGTGGTATCAAAGGTCAAAGTAGTAAATGGAATCTACCAGTTAGATATAGTCATGTTCTTATACCTGAGGGTACACAAGAAGTTATTGAACCAGAGTTCATAAGTGATCTCTACTACGCTGATATCTATGATAGCGAGGGTAAATTCAGCAGCTGGGATTCTAATGATAACGGTGTTTTTGCAGAATGGGAAAA
>QMTJ01000058.1 GCA_003651045.1 Thermoplasmata archaeon
TAATAGTGCTATTACTACGAAGGTGATAATACGTACGTGGTTCCCAGATGGTACTGGCGTTGAGGATTCAAAAGGTTCTCTTCAGGTTTGGTCCGAGGTGCGGATTAATTATGGAACGTTTAAAGATGTAAGTAGAGGTGTTTCGAAATCTTTTGGTTTACCGAGAATAAGTATTTTCAATAGATTATGGGATGTTATCAAGAATCATAAGCTTGGTTTTTTCTTTGAAAAATTGTTGGATAGAAGGATGAGGATGAATCCTTTAGGTGATGAACCTGTTGCAGCTACTCAATCTGATGATGACTGGGTGTCTGTGGGTATGGGTTATATTTCTTTGGAGGGTAATAGGATTCCTCAGGTGGTTGAGGAGCGTTTTTCTTTTGCTAAGGATAGTATTTTTGATCCTTCTATTTTGGAACAGGAGATGTTCCCGGGTGGTGAGGATCCGTATGAGTTGAAGTTTGGTTTCCGTTCGTATCATGCGGGTACTAGTGACCCAAGTAATGCTGTTTATGATATTGGTTTTTCAGCAGAGTTTCAACCTGCTGTTCATATGCGTACACAGTATATCCCTCGTTATGGTTATGTGTATTATCACTTTGATAAGGATAGCCGTAACTATGGTGGGACGAAGGTTACGTTTAAGGTAGATGTTATAAAGGGTAGTGGGGAGGATTTACCTTTGCTTTCCTTGGTTTTTGATAAGATAGATGATAAACTAGGTAGTTCTGGTAGTTGGATTAGTTTTGATCTTAATGTTAATGGTTTTGAATATAAAGCTAGTGATAGGTTTGATGTAGGTATTATTGTTGATGTTCCTACGTTGTTTACTGAGAAAGTGGAGATTAAGGGTTTACCTAAGGATGTAAAGTTTGAATGGGGTATTGATAAACTGGATTTAGATATTCTTCCTGGTGTTAAGTTTAAGGCTGGTCTTGGTGTTCATGCTGATTTAACAATGAGTAGTGATATTGATAAAATCATTGTGTTTTACCCAAAGAGTGATCCTAGTGCCCCTGATGCACCTTTTTTAGAGGTTACTAGTATTCCAGCGTCTCAGCATGTGTATGCAGGTGGCTCGATTGATATTGTTAATGGTAGTCTTTTGAAAGTAGATGTTCAGGGTGAGGCTGGTGTTACGATGAGTAGTGGTATTGGTGGTGTAACTGTTTATTATCCTAAGAGTGACCCTTTTGACCCAGATATGGTGTTTATAAGTATTCCTCATGGTCTTCCAAGTAGCGCGTCAGCGAGTGTACATGGTAAGTTATGGGTTGATCTTGACAACTTGATGAATCCGAGTAATTATGTGTATGGTGAGATGAGTCATAGTTGTAGTTCTAATGTAGATGAAGTGGATTTGTATTTACCTGGTGCTTCTTTACCTCTTCTAAGTTTTACTGATATACCTGCACGTGCGGAGACGCGTGGTGAGCTTTATTGGGCTCAGCTTAAAGGTTATGCTTATTCTTCTCGTAGTTCGGCTGGTGGTTATGATCCTATTGAGTTAAACCTTGAATATGGTGATTATAGGTTGTATAACAGGCTTGAAATCCGAGATGGATATATCTATACACGTTTTAAATTCGCGAATGATGGTTATTTCGAGTTTGATACAACTAAAAAAATGGTGGGTAACGTTTTTCGTTTCTATGATAATACACCAGGTGATGAGAAAACACTTTTACTCTCGGTTCAGGATGTATCAGCTGATGATCTTCATGCTTCTTGGGATATCGATACTTCCGGTGGTAAACTCAAGTTTAAAAGTCTTGATTTTGGTGGTATAGTTGATACGTTAAATGATCTGGATTTGGATATAAGCTTGGAAAGTAAATCTGTTAGTCTTTATCTAGACTGGGTTATAGGGGAGAAGGGTAACTTTGAAATTGAGGTTAACCAGGATGAAGATTTACCTTTGCATTTTGATTTGAGTAAACCAGGTCTTTATGAATCGTATATTGATATAACGTTGTCTTCAACGTTGCATTTTGATGCGGATTGGGAATGGGTTCAGGGTTATATTGATGATAATAATAACGTGCATCCTGGTCATATAACTATAAATAAAGATAGTAGTGAGCCTAATATAAAATATTTCAACTTCTATTTCGTGTATCAGGATACATATGGTATAGATGCCAAGTTATGGAATCTAGAGTTTTACCTGGATCTTGAATGGTGTAAACCACCGTTGCCACGGCTTAAACCCTATATCTGGCTGGAGTATTATCTCAGTGCTGATAACCTTGATGTGGATTTGTTATGGAAGGATGCTAATGGAGATGTAAAATGGTATCATAATATTGAGGACTGGCTTGATCCACATCCATAAAAAAAACGGGGGGTGTGTTTATTTGATGAAGAAAAAAAATATAAATATGTTAAAAACAGCTGCTGTAGCTTTGATAGTTTTCTTTTTAATGGCTTCAGCGGCAGAGGCAGTTGTAAAAATAAACAAACATAGAAGTATTTTAAACAGTGATGATAACAAACACATAGGTGCTCTTGATGAAACTTATAAATGGGAGGATGATTTTGAAAACGCTCAAAAAATAGACATGGACTTGTCAGAGAACTATATAGTAAAAGATGGGAAGGTGGAGATGTATGGAACTGAGCCTATGTGGACTGATCCATCTTTTACAAGGATGAAAATTATAACTTTAGAGAGTTCAATTAGTGATAATGATGTTGCGATAAAGATTATTGTAAACTATGACTCTGATATGCGATCTGACTATGGTGATCTAAGGTTTAAATTCCAAGATGAAAATAGTTATCTAAGTTATTGGATTGAGGAGAAAAACCCTGAGCCAAATGATCCCTATGCTATTGTATGGTTAAAAATCCCTTCTCTCCCAAGTGGTACTAGTAAGATTTACATGTTTTATGGTAACCCTGGTGCTACAGATCAGAGTGATTACTGGTCAGTTTTTGATGAAAACAGTTGGAATAAAGAGTACGTACATGATCATCAGGTTACCTACCACTGGTATAAAGAAGGAGCATGGGATCCTGACGTATGTTATGGGCATAACAGGTTCCTGGTGACATGGGAGGAAGGTACTGCTTTCTGGCCAGCTGCTGGTACAATTTTTCAACAGCAGATAAGAGGACGTTTCTACAATGTAGACGGGGAGCCTATCTCAAGTAGGTTTGATATTGTTGATGAACCAGATGAGACACCACCATATAGGTATGAGAATCCTTCTTGTGCCTATGGTAAAAATGGTAAGTTTTTTGTAGCCTATGAACGTTATAATAACCCTGTTGATAATAATGCTAAACTTAGAGATATTGAAGGAGCAATAGTTGATGAGGATGAACCGGTTGATGGTGCTAGTGAGAGATTTACTATATGTAACGCAGATAATATACAAGCTGACCCGTGTGTAGCATATGATCCTAATCATGAACGTTTCCTAGTAGTGTGGGAGGACGCTAGGCAGGGTACAAGTAACTATGATATATACGGTAGGTTCTACGATACTGGTGGTAACCCAATTGGGGGTGATTTCGCTCTCTATGATGAGCCTAATACGCAGTGTGAACCTTGGGTTTGTTTTGACAACGTGAATAACCATTATATGGTGGTTTGGGAGGAGTCAATTGATCAGCCTGATACAGGGCCATTCGAGATATGGGGGCAACTTTTTGACTGGCAAGGTAACCCACTGGGTAGTGCGAAGCGGATTTCTCAGCAGTCTTCATCTAGTACGGATTATAATTTTCCATGTGTAGCATTCTGTGAGTTAACAGAGACCTTTTTAGTTACATGGCAGTCTGATGATATCAGCTCCGATGATTGGAATGGTAACATCTATGGACGTATGCTTGATGAAAACGGTGGTTTTACAGGTCCTGGTATAATCGATATAGCGATAGGGCAGTATTGTAGAACTGACGTAGTACCATATCTTAGTACTTCGTTTTTTGTAGCATATGATAACCAGGTTGGTAGTACTGGAGACATATGGGGTAAAATGGTTAACCCTGATGGGACTGTTAACCAGTATACCCTACAGCTGTCAGATGATGACACCGAGCCATGTGACTGGGTGAACATAGCTGAGGGTAAAGGTAAAATCTTTGTTACATGGGAGGACACTAGGATAGAATATCAGTGGCCTTTCGATGACATGCCTGATGTATATGCTAATGTATGGTCCCTGAATATACCCGCTGGGTCAGATGTTTCTTACTCATTTGGTGATGAACAAAGCCTGATTTTACAGGCTCATATAGTATCCAAACCTATCTCCCCTAGTAACTGGTTGGAATGGGATAAGTTTGATGCAGTGAAAGATGGTAACGTTGATTTTGATATATTAGATGCAGAGACTCTAGAGGTTTTAAAAAATAGTGTCTCCCCGGGTGCAAGAATTGATGACATCAGTAGTTCTTCCATTAGATTAAGGGCACAGTTCACCCGCAATAATCCATCTACTACTCCTAGTCTTGACAGCTGGAGTGTAACCTATTATGGAGTAGATTCAGAGCCACCAGAGACATGGGTTAAAAACATTGAAGGAGTAAAAGGACTCAATGATTATTATATCAGCGAGACAGTGAAAGTCTTACTAGACGCGAAAGACTATCCTGCTGATACAGGTAGTGGTGTCTACAAAACCTGGTACCGTGTTAAACCAGAGGGTGGTAGCTGGAGTGAGGATAGAGAATACACTACAAGTGGTATAACGTTGATTGCTCCAGAAGATAGTAAACAAGGAACCTGGGAGATTAACTTTTGGTCAGAAGATAACGCATATCCAAATCACAATGTTGAAAACAGGGATAAACCCCAGAACTATAGGACGGTAAAAATCGACTGGGGAATCCCATATGTTACAATTATTGAACCACAAAATGAACAAGAATTCCAAACAACTGGTTTCTGGGTACGGGCAACTGCTGAGGATAACGTAAAAGTTGATCGTGTAGAATTCGACGCCAGCCCCTATGGAGAGAGACCAGGTCTTCCATATGTCGACACGGAACCACCATATGAATGGTGGTGTGACGTTAGTAAAATCGCGAGATCTAAATCTCTTGAAACAGAGCCAAACCCAGCACCTGGTACCAATCTATATCTACGTGCGATTGTTTACGATCCAGCGGGGCATAGCTACTATTCAGAGATAGTAGTTTACATAGATGACTGGAAAAGCCATAGTGCTATTAAGGATAGTAGACTTCTCTCTATAATAAACCATATACCTTGGTTGTTTAACCTGTTAAAACTTAGAATATTATACAGTGTTTTATAGGCCAAAAAACCCCTTCTCTTTCTTTTTTCTCTATGTTTAAAACATTAATAACTTAATTATACAAGGTAAAAAAACGAGTGAGAAGATTATACCATAATTCTTGATGTACCTATAGGTTTTACAATATAAAAATAGGGTGTTTATAAAGATGAAAAAAATCAGATAGCACGTTCACTGTATGATTCCTGCTCAAATCAATTTCATATTTTTGTATCCTTTTGTGTACACTTATGTACAAAAAACAATAAATATAGGAATATCTTAATATATTATAAAATATATTTAGATGATAGATAAACATCAAAGAAAATTAATGGGGGGTTGATATGATAAAAAAAAGTTTAACACCTATTATAATAGTTGCTTTATTACTATTTACAGGTTTTAGTGTAATTGCTATTCCAAACGAGGATGATAATAGTATGATCACTGTTGAAAATGATCAATATTCGTTTTCACCTATAAAAATTACTTCACATAATGAAAAATATGTTACAATAAAAATCGATGGTATCGATACATATCTTATGGTATCTGGTAAACCTATGCTTCCTGTGTATAGGAAAACTTTTGTATACCCATTTGGAACTAAGATTTTAGATGTCAACTGCGACATAGTGGATGTTGTAGAAGAAAACATTAAACAAAAGATTACGCCAGCGCCTGCTGCTATTCCGATTTCTTCTGTTACAAATAGCAAAATTTCAAACATTCAAAACAGTGCTACCCTAGATGAGAATGTTTACAATAACGCAGAGTTTTATCCTGACACTTGGTATAAGTATAGTGTTACTTGTGGTCTCGATACAAATGGTTCTCATGTTGTTTATCTTATTTTGGATTTTTACCCTGTACGTTATTCTCCAAAGACTAATATGATTAAAAGAGTGCAGAGTGTCGGTATCCATGTTAAATATGAAAAACCCAGTTTTTCTATGTTGTCTAACAGCGAGTATGACATGGTTATTATAACACCAAATGTTTTTAAAAATACTTTGACACCTTTGGTAAACCATAAAAACAGGTGTGGTATACGAACAGTTGTTAAAACCGTGGAATCTATCTGTAGACCGGTGTCACTAGGTGGTTACCCTGGTCGTGATAAACCTGAAAAAATCAAGTATTTTATCAAGGATGCACTTGAAACCTGGGGTGTTAAATATGTTCTACTCGTTGGTGGTAGAAATGGCCAACTCAATAAATGGTATGTTCCTGTTAGATATTCACATTTAGATGACCAAGGTGACTGGGAGACAAGTTTCCTAAGTGATTTGTATTACGCTGATATCTACAGATACAATGTTTCATCAAATAGTTACGAGTTTGACGACTGGGATTCCAATGGTAACAGTGTTTTTGCAGAGTGGACTCTTGATGCCTTTGATGACTTGGATCTAGTTCCTGATGTATACCTTGGCCGTCTACCTTGTAGAAACAAGGATGAGGTTAGAACCATGGTTCAGAAAATTATCAACTATGAAACCATGACATATGGTGAGAACTGGTTTAAAAACATGATCCTAGTAGGTGGAGATACAGCTATAACACGTGATGTAAAAGAAATTCCTCTTCAACCGACTTGTCAAGTTTGGGTTAATGACTCAGATGGTGACAATTTAACAGTACATTGGTATGAAGATACTACCGGCTCTTGGTCCTGGGAACTAAGACAAACAAATAATAGTGTAAGTGCTAACTCGATAGTGTCATGGAGATATACTCAGGCATCTTCCTATGGAACTAAATACTGGTGGAAGGTGAATGTGAGTGATGGAAAAGGTGGATA
>QMTJ01000059.1 GCA_003651045.1 Thermoplasmata archaeon
AAATATCGAGTTCCCATACTGTATCCTAGGGTATAAAATGAACGTTAAAAAAGCACGGGAGAAATTTGTTTGGCCACTTGAAAAAATCACGAATGATGGGCAACGTAAATTCGTTTACATGCCAAAAGATTTCGATGTAGAAAACGAGTTGAACGAGTTTGAAAAAAAAGGTATAACCGAGATATGGGTCACACCAAAGATTCCTTTTATGATACCACTTCTGGCAGGTTTTGTTTGTGCTTTTATCTTTGGAGATCTCTTATATTCTCTTATGCAACTTGTTATATAAAACAGAACAAATGTTAACAAACAATTAATTATCTTTTAGTATACAAAAAAATACTTATAAAAAAGTGTTAGTAAAAAAACATATAGTAGTTTTTGATTTACCACATAATGTGGGGTTTCTATGGCGAAACGAGATTACTACGAAATACTAGGTGTCAGCAGAGATGCAAGTAAAGAAGAAATTAAAAAAGCATATCGTAAACTCGCTCTTAAATACCACCCTGATAAAAACCCTAGTAAAGATGCCGAAGAACGTTTTAAAGAAATCTCTGAAGCCTATGCGATACTGTATGATGATGAGAAACGTAGATTATATGATATGTATGGTCACGCTGGTATAGACCAACGTTATAGTTACGAAGATATCTTCCGAGAAGCAGATTTTGGTGATATATTCCGTAGTATGGGTTTTGATTTCGGTTTTGATGACATTTTTGAACGTTTCTTTGGGCACCGTATGGGTTTTGACCATAGAAGTAGCCGTAGAAGACGAGGTGCAGATCTCAGATATGACATCGAGATTAGTCTCGAGGATGCATACAATGGTGTTGAAACCACTATACATGTACCTCGCAGTGAAACCTGTGAACACTGCAATGGTACAGGTGCTCGTCCCGGTACAACACCAAAAACTTGTCCGCAATGTGGTGGAACTGGTCAGATTAGAACATCTAGACGAACTGCTTTCGGTATATTTACACAGATAACAACCTGCAATAGATGCCATGGAGAAGGTAGAGTCATCACAGAACCCTGTCCAGTCTGCAAAGGAACCGGTATTGTTCAAAAAACAAGAGATATAGAACTAAAAATCCCTGGAGGAGTAGAAGATGGTTCACAGCTTAGACTCCCTGGTGAAGGAGAAGCAGGTAGTGGTGGACCTGGTGACCTATACGTCATCGTTCATATCAAAAAACACCCGAAGTTCAAAAGAAGAGGATTAGACCTTTATACTGTAAAAGAAATCACATTCCCAGAAGCAGCATTAGGTGCAAAAATAGATGTTGAAACCATAGATGGGAAGGTTGAAAAACTCAAAATCCCAGAAGGTACACAAACCGGTGAAATATTTAAAATCCGAGGACAAGGCATGCCAGGTTTACATGGACGAGGACATGGGGATCTCTATGTTGAGATACAAGTAAAAACACCAAAAAAACTATCACGAAAAGCAAAAAAATTGCTAGAAGAACTAAAAAACGAACTCAACGAATAAAAAAATATTAAATACAAGAAGAAGATAATATATAACCACAAAAACATTACAATGTCCAAAGGGAGGCTATTTAAAAAAATGAACCCATTTGATGAAGACAGAGATAGAAGAAGACGACGACGAAACCCATTTGACCTATTCGGTTTCGATGAAGACTTTATACGGGATATGTTAGATGATGAACGTATAATGGAGGATATACGCAGGATGACAGAAGAAATAATGAAAATGTTTTCAACAGCTCAACCAGGTAAACCTATTGTTCATGGTTTCAAAATACACATCGGCCCAGATGGCAGACCACATATAGAAGACTTCGGCAACCGACCTATACGGACACCTGATGGAGAACCACAAATATCAGAAGAAAGAGAACCCCTGACTGATATCATAGAGGGTGACAATGACGTAGCTGTCACCATAGAACTACCTGGTGTAGAAAAAGAAGACATTGATCTCCATGTAACAAGAGACAGTCTTGAAATAAAAGTAGATACCCCTAAAAGAAAGTATCATAAACACCTTGACCTACCCTGCGACGTATTACCTAAAACTACTAAAGCCACTTACAAAAACGGTGTACTAGATGTTGTTATTAAACGTAAAGAAAAAAAGAAACCTGGTGAAGGGTACAGAGTGAATATAGAATAAAAAACCTTTTTTCAGAGGTTTATACCAACTTTTTATGGGCTTAGCCGGATTCGAACCGGCGACCTCCGCCGTGTGAAGGCGACGTCATAAACCACTAGACCATAAGCCCCTTGGATTTTCTAAAATCTAAAAATGTTTTATTAGATTTTCTTAAATTAGAATAACTAAAGATATCCTTTGTGTAAAATTGATAAAATAGAAAAATCAAAGGTTCCTCTCTTAGGGTGAATTTTAAAGAAAACATTTATCAATTAAAAAATCTTAACCTATACATATAGAAGTCAATTATTCGGGGGAAATCTTGAGTTATGATAAAGAAAAAATTGTTAGGGTTATTTGGGAAATCAAAATCCACAGGTGATGTTTCAATAGATGATGAATATACCGTGGAGGAAGCTGAGGAGACAGAATCAGAATCTACTGATAATACAGGGGGTAAACTATTAGCTGAATACCGTGAAACTTTACATACTAGTTCCAGTAAACGTTCTCCTCAGAAAAAAAAATCTTCATCTGAGATAGTCCATTGGAGAGACGTTGAGGGTATTGAAGAAAAGATTGATACTTTACATATCTCTAAAGCTGAAAAACCTGTTTCAGAGGTTGACAGAGCTGTAGATCGACTTATTAAAAAGAAAAAAAGAAATAAAAAATAGAGAGTTATTGTTTTAACTGGTTTCCTTTCGTATGATAACTGTTTTAAGGTTAGGGCATCGTATTAATCGTGATAAACGTATTACAACACATGTTGCACTGGTTGCTCGTGCTTTTGGAGCTGATAAAATACTTGTTGATACCAAGGATAAAAAAATTGAAGAAACCATTCATTCAGTTTGTGAACGTTTCGGTGGAAATTTTGAGATTGAAACAGGTGTTAATGGTAAAAAAACATTACGTGAATGGCCTGGTGAGATTGTTCATTTAACCATGTATGGTGCTGAGTTAGACAGGGTTGTTAAAAAAATCAATAGAAACAGCGATTTACTTGTTGTTGTAGGTTCTGAGAAAATCCCAGGTTTTGTTTATGAATTAGCTGATTTTAATGTTTCTGTGGGTAACCAACCGCATTCTGAAGTTGCCGCTTTAGCAGTCTTCCTTGATAGATACAACAAAGGTAGCTGGCTTAACAAAAAATTTGATGGAAAACTACAAATTGTACCTAGTGATAAAGGGAAAAAAGTTGTTTCAAAAGAGTAAATTGTAGGGTTTTATGTATGAAAAATGTTCCTTCGTCTGAAGAGTGTATTGCTTTACTTAAAAAAACGGGTTGTTCTGATGATGTTATAAAACATTGCATCGCTGTGAGGGATGTTGCCGTGAAAATCGCTAAAAGAACAAATGCTGATATTAAACTGGTAGAAGCAGGTGCTCTTCTACATGATATTGGTAGATCTAAAACACATGGTATAAATCATGCGGTGGAAGGGGCGAAAATTGCAAAACAAATAGGTTTATCTGATGAGATAGTAAATATCATTGAGAGACATATTGGTGCTGGTATTCCTGCTGAAGAGGCAAAAAAACTAGGTTTACCAGTTAAAGACTACCTGCCTATAACGTTAGAGGAAAAAATTGTTTGTCACGCTGATAACTTAGTAGAGGGTGATAAAAGACAGAAAATAGAATATGAACTGGAAAGGGCTTTACAGAAAGGTTTTAAAAACTATGCGTTACGTCTTGTTATTCTCCATAAAGAACTCAGTGAAATCTGCGGTATAGATTTAAATAAAATATGAAAAAAATCGTAGGAAGTATCTTTTTTTACCAGAAAAGATAAATACAATTGTTAATATTTTGTGACTCCAACAATTTCATTTTTGCAGGGGTAGCCAAGCCTGGTCAACGGCGCAAGGTTGAGGGCCTTGTCCTGTAGAGGTCCGCGAGTTCAAATCTCGTCCCCTGCACTATTTTCATGTCTGTTAAAGAAAGGCTTATATATAATAAGTTATATAGTAACTATAGTTGATATATAATGGATAATCCAACTACTATTCAATTAGATAAATCTGTTGTGGAAGCCCTTAAACAAATTAAAGAATACCCTCGACAAACATATAACGAACTAATCTCTCATATGATAGAACTTTTTAAAAATGTAAAAAAGAGAAACCAATACGATGAATTTCTTCATAAAATCCAACAACAAAAAATGAAAGAACTCTGGGATAACAAAGAAGATGAGGCATGGGAAGATGCTTAGATCAGGTGATGTAATAATCGCCCAAATACAGTTTACAGATACTTTTGAAATAAAGCGAAGACCTGCTCTTGTTTTATTCGAAGAGTTTGATAACGTAGTTGTTGCAGGAATAACAAGTAACCTAGAAATGGAAGGAGTACCTCTCACAAAAAAAGAAGGTGCTGTAAAAGATAGTGTAATAAAATTAAACTATATATTTACAATTTCAAAGGCAATGATATCTAAAGTTTTATTTCACCTAAATAAAGAAAAGAAACGTTTAGTTTTTGATGAATTGATAAAACGTTTAAACGAGTTGAACAAATAGAAAGCACAGTTGAAAATAACACCTTTTTATTGGTGAAGATAGGTTCAAGGCTCATTCGCTTGCATCTTTAAACTCTTTTCAATGGAAAACAAGATTTAACACATGGGATATTGAATTTAAAAATATGTAACTTTGATATTACGAAACCAAATATCTAAAAAAAAGATTTAGCCGTATACAACATGATGGTTATCTACTTAAAAAGTTGTTTAGTTCACCTGATATTATAAATCAGAATAAAAAAAACATTTAAGTTAACATCCCCTGAAAAATTACTATCTTTTATTATACTGTAATATTTCAGATAAGAGATATTTCAATCTCATATGGTTATGGCCGCCATCTGTTGATCAACAAAACATGAAAATAAAAAAAGTTTTAGGTATAATAATGTTTTTTGTTTCTCTCTAAAGAGTAAGAGTCATTCTGTTTGAAAACGTTTGTAAAATACCCCTTAGTGTATTTATTAGCATGATTCTGTTTAGATTGCTCTTGGATAATACTCTAGGTATTTTGTTCATTGCCTTTGCCTGTGTTTCTTCTCCATGCATACAGATATCTACTTTTTTACCGAAGGGTCTATTCCAAAGATTAACTCGTACATGTTCCGAATCACCATAAAATGTATATTTTTTGTCTCCAACAGGGATACCTTTAACAGTAGCTGTGGATATAGTGTATGTTTTTCGTTCAAAGTTGACTGTATGAGAATAGTAACCATGTGAATCGGTAATTACAGTTCTTGACTCTCCATCACTGCAAGTAATGGTTACTGGAACATTTGCTAAAGTTATGTACGTGTTTTCTCCCCAGTCGTTTTCTATTACACCGTATACCGTCCCGTATATTGTACCAGTTGCTTCTGCACTAGCAGACATTGCACCAAAAGTTAACAACACCATAAAAGACGCGGCTAATATCGCAAACATTATCTTCTTCATTTTTTTCACCTCCCCCGCCTGTTTCTTTAAAGTTGAAAGTAGTACCGGCGGCGTACTTATACCACTTTTATAGTACAAATTCAATAAATGATATTATATATTTAAATTTTATGGTACAGTAATACAATAACGATATAACATAGATAATACAAGTTTATATGTGTAAAATTTTGCCGGAATAGTAGAACTATCTATAGGCTATTTTTTTATGGTGTCAACCTTGTTCTATCTCTGGGGAACAATATACATTCACGAATGTTTTTTATATCAAGGAGTTCCATTAGAAAACGTTCAATACCGAAACCGAAACCACCATGAGGTGGCATACCATACCTGAATGCTTTAAGATAATACTTGAAATCCCCTGGGTTGAGATCACAAGCTTTTAACCGTTCTGTTAACAACTTGATATCATGTATACGTTGACTACCAGATGCAATCTCTACACCTTTACAAACAAGATCAAAACCCCGTGAATAACCATTTTTTTCAGGCATAGTATAAAATGGTTTAGCATCAACTGGATATTTTGTGATAAAATAAAAATCGTTTCCTTCTTTTTTCATGATATCTCCAAAGAGTTTTTCCTCCTCAGCACCAAGATCCTCACCCCATGATATCTCATAACCATTTTTATTAAGCTTCTCAATTACATCGTCATAAGTGATACGTTTAAAAGGCAGCTTAGGAACAACAATTTTCTTTTTCAAAATATCTAATTCTTCTTTACATTCACTAGCGCGTTTCCACATATAACAAACAAGACCTTCTAAAACATTCATCACATCTCCTTCGTCTCTTATAAAAGCCATTTCTAAATCCACAGCAGTAGATTCATTAAGATGCCGTCTAGTATTATGTTCTTCCGCCCGGAAATACCAGGCGATCTCATACACCCGATCTAATCCAGTAGCCATCAACATCTGTTTATATAACTGTGGAGACTGAGCAAGAAAAGCATCCTTTTCAAAATACTTAAATTTAAAAACATCAGCTCCTCCCTCAGAAGAACTAGCTATAATCTTAGGAGTATGCACCTCAACAAAACCATGCTTTCTTAAATGCTCATGAACAGCATTAATAACAACATCTCTAATCTTAAAAACAGCTTGAACCTCCGGTTTACGTAAATCAATAAAACGATTATCTAGACGAGTATCAAGCTCGGACTCAACCTTATCAACAACACCCAATGGTAGAGGAGTCTCTGCCTTTGATAAAACCTCAACCTCCTCGGGGATAACCTCATAACCATTCCTAGCCTTCTCACTTTTCTTACAAACACCCCTAACTGCTATAACAGATTCACGAGGAAGATCAACCAATTCTTTAAAAACATCAGGTTTATCTTTTTTAAAAACTGTAACCTGAAGCGTCCCCTTCCGATCACGAAGTATA
>QMTJ01000060.1 GCA_003651045.1 Thermoplasmata archaeon
AGTTCTACCGTGACTCCTCAGTTGGCGACTCAATAGGAGAAAATAATTAGTAGGATATACATATGTATCTATCAGAGATTTAGATTTTTGTTTTGAATGTAGAACATAAGAGGTAAGGTGAAATGAAAGTAATCAGTTATCACGTTTTATCTTTTTTAGTAAATACTAAAAACCAAGTTTTGTATTATCCCTAATTAAGGAGGTTTTTTATGATCATTAATGCTGACTTACATATTCATTCTCGTTTTTCTGGTGCCACTAGTGAAAAAATGAATATTAAAACCATTAGTTTAGAGGCTCCACGTAAAGGTGTTGATGTTGTAGCCTCTGGTGATTGTCTGCATAGTGGTTGGCTTAAAGAGATTAAGCAGTGTAAAGTTGTTGATGAGGGTACTTTTGAACTTAACGGTACACGTTTTATTCTCAGTGTTGAAGTTGAAGCTGTGAAACGTGTTCATCATCTTTTGTATTTTCCTAGTTTTTCTGCTGTGGAGGATTTTAAAGAACGTATAAAACCATATTCTAGGAATCTTGAAACTGATGGTCGTCCTAATGTTGATATGAGTGGTGAGGAGCTTGCAGAGCTGGCAAGGGATGTTGATGCATTGATTGGCCCTGCACATGCCTTCACGCCGTGGACTGCTATGTATGCCTATTATGATTCCCTTGATGAGTGTTATGGCGATCTCGCGGGTTATGTATCCTTTGTTGAACTAGGTCTTAGTGCTGACTCTGATCTTGCTGATAGAATTAGAGAGCTCCATAGGCTTACTTTTCTAACGAATAGTGACTGCCATAGTCCGCATCCTGTACGTCTCGCTCGTGAATTCAACCGTTTCCAGGTGAAGGATGCTACTTTTATGGAGATTAAGAAAGCTATCCTCCGTGTGAGTGGGAATAAACCTGTTCTTAATGTTGGTATACCACCTGAGGAGGGTAAATATCATGAATCTGCTTGTAGCTCCTGCCATATGCATTATACTCTGGAGGAAGCAATCCGTAGACATTGGAAATGCCAATGCGGTAAACGCATTAAAAAAGGTGTAAAAGACAACATCCTAGAAAAATCTGATTTCTCAAAACCTTTACATCCTAGTCATCGTCCACCATATGTTCATCTCATCCCTCTTGCAGAGATTATTACCAAAGCAGTTGGTCAGCATAACCCGTTTACACAGACTGTTACAAAACACTGGAATGAACTGGTAGATGCTTTTGGTAGCGAGATCAATGTACTACTTGATGTAAATATTGAGGAAATATCAAAGGTTACAGTCCCTGCTATTACTGAGGCTATACAGGCTTTCCGTGAGAAAAAAGTAATAATACACCCTGGTGGTGGAGGAGAATATGGAACTATTGAATTACCTAAAACTGGTGAAATCACTTCTATACCTTTGAAACCGAAAGATACACAGACAAGTCTACTTGATTACTAAAAAAAGAGAGAACATATGAGAAGAGGTGGTTTCCATAAGATATGATGTAGCGAGAAATAAGATCAGGGATATACTTTCTAAATCAAAAGAAAAAAATGTAGATGTTTTACAAAAAGTTGTTGATTTCCTCTATAACAGTTTTGATAAATACAGCTGGGTTGGTATTTACATAGTTAAAGGTGATACTCTTGTTCTAGGTCCATGGAGAGGAAAAGAGGCGGCTGAACATACAAGAATCCCAATTGGTAAAGGTATATGTGGTAGTGCTGCTTTAACCGGTAAAACAGAGATAATACCTGATGTGAATAAGGATAATCGTTATCTTTCTTGTTTCATTAGTACTAAATCAGAGATTGTAGTTCCAATAAAAAAAGATGGTAAAATTGTTGCTGAGATTGATATTGATTCTGACATACAAGATGCTTTTACTGTAGAGGATAAAATGTTTTTGGAAAAAATTGCAGATATGCTAAAAGAGCATATCTGACAATGGTTTTTTTCAGCACTCAAGATCTTCATCACAGCCCAAAAATGGGCTCAGGAAGGGTTCGTTCATCACCACTCTAGGTTTATGTTCTTCTATAATTTAACGGTTTCTATTTCTCCCCCCCCACCATATGTTGGTTCAAAAGGTTTTTTTATGTAAAAACAAGTATATCAACGGTATCCTTTGACATGTTATGATCATTGTATGCTAAAACATCTAAAGTATGTAAACCTGAAGAGGCTTCAAGATTCCATTCATATGGCGCGTTGTTATCAACATGTTTTAGTTCACCATCTATATAAAACTCAACTTTGTTAGTGTTTTCAGCGTTTACCTCTACTTTCAGTTTACCAAGGATCCGTGGTGCAGCTAACTGAAGATGAAAATTTTTGAGTCTAAAAATGGTTTTAAACTCTCGTCCAAATAAGTATGTTTTAAAATTCTCTGGTTTTTCAATTTGCACCCGAGGTACATCAGGTTTAAGATTACCATATACCTCGCCGAGATACATTATACCTGTACCATTTCCATACCATTCTGCAAACATGTCTATATCATATGAGATTTTCACCCATCCGTTATCTCCCCATTTTGTTCCCCAGCTGTTTTTAACAATCCAGCATCTCTCCCTATCGTCATATCCTACCATTGCCATTACATGTCCACCAGCTCTCTTGCCCCATCTATGTTTATAAACACCATTATGGTAGTAATAGAAATCTTTCCAGAAATGCACACATATCACAAGGGGTCCATGTTCTATCAATGCTTTTTTTATTGCTTCCTCGTCATGTTCAACCCATCCCCAGTTGGTTATTTTTACTGTCCGGTTCTCCCAACCTGGTAGACTCTCAAACGGGTAATCATAGGCTCTATGTGGGTCAGGATAGCATCCTTCATCTGGTACACCAGTAGTTACCAGGTAGTTTGCTGCATCTACAATGTCTACATACCCTTTAGCATATGTTCCACCAGCGTAGAAATAAAGATGTGTCTCTGATAAATCAGGCTCATATATTTCTCTCATTTGATACTGCATTTTTGTTTCAAGCGCTGCACATAAACCATATGCCTCACATGTTGGAGCAGGCGCCTGGTTTTTAATAGACGTAGTATAATCTGTACCGTTTATATCCCGCCAGCTGAAATAGGATGGTAAACTGTCTTCTTTAAAAATAGGGTCAATCTTCTTAGCATATATAGATACTGCTACTGATGATATTAGTACTAATATCACCAAAATCATAATAGTTTTTCTCAAATTTTTCCCCCTTTTTTTAATACTGTATTTGTATATAAATATTTTATTGAAGTAATTGAGTGGTTTGTTAACTAAAATCATTTTCTAACATAAAAACAGTAGGAGGAAATGTCCATCCAGAAATTACCTGAGCTCACCAGTCTCGTTGGTTGATAAAATACTTCCTTTTTATCCCATGAAATCCCAGATGGTTTTACTCCAATGTTCTCGTAAGACATCAACTTTGAAATCAATGATCTTTTTCTTATTATCTCTGATAACTAGTGTACTATTTTTTACTTCACCCAGGTAAACAAAAAAGTTTTTCCTGTTTTTAAAGAGTTTTTCAAAATCTTTTTTATAGGTTTTTTTAACTTCAACAACCCATCTAGTATTACTCTCAGAAAAAAGTTTAAAATCAGATCGTAAACCTTCTCCAATCTTTGTTAAATCAATAACAGCACCTATATCTCCACCGATGCACATCTCAGAGAGACAGACACCGATTCCTCCTTCACTTACATCATGACATGCAGAGATAAAACCTTTAGAAATTGCTTCTAAAATATTTCTCATACAGTTCTTTAAAATCTTTGTATCTGTCTTAGGGACAAAACCACCATCAACATCCATGATCTTGTAGTATTCAGAACCACCCATTTCTTTCTCAGTTTTTTTACCAACGAGATAAACCGGGTTTCCTTCTTTTTTAAAATCACTCGTGACACATTTACGGATATCCTTAACGATGCCGATACCCATGATCGTAGGAGTAGGTGGTACAGCAGTTTTAATAGATTCGTTATAGAAACTAACGTTTCCACTCATAAAAGGAAGATGTAAATCACGTGCCATGTCACCAAGTCCACGGCATGCCTCGTAAAATTCACCCATCTTTTCAGGTTTCTCAGGGTTACCAAAATTCAAACAATCAAGTAAGGCATCAGGTTTTGCACCTACGCTTACTAGGTTACGGCAAGTTTCATCAACGGCGGAGCATGCACCCCAGTAAGGATCCCGTTCCATGAAACATGGGTTTACATTAGCAGTAACTGCTAACCCACGGAAACTGTTTTCAAATGGTTTCAACACTGTAGCGTCACCATGGGATTCAAAACCTAGTTTCCCCTGAAGTGGTTTTATAACAGTATTACCACGTACCTCATGATCATATTGACGTATGACCCATTCCTTAGAAGCAATGTTTGGAGATGACAAAAGTTGTTTTAAAACATCATCAAGTTTAGGCATTTTAAAATCTGGATCAGACATGGCATAGGGTTTAGACACTGTATATGGTCTCTGGCAGGTATCATAAACAGGTCCACCAGTGTAGAAATCCATATCCATTTCAAGGATTTTAACTCCTTTATAGTAAACACGTGTAATCTTGTCTTTAATTACTTTACCAATTGGTACCGCTGTTACATCCCACTGTTTACAAATATGAAGAACCTTGTCAACATTCTCTGGTTTAACAAGAAACATCATACGCTCCTGACTCTCGGAAACCCAAATCTCCCATGGAGAGAGACCTTCTTCCTTGAGTGGTACATTATCAAGATGTATCTCAGCACCGAAACCTGCCTCATATGCTAGTTCACCGCAGACACAAGATAGTCCTCCTCCACCGAAATCCTTCAAACCTTCTAATAACCCTTTACGGTTACATTCCAAGGTTACATGAATAAGTGGTTCTTTTGTAATCGGGTCACCAACTTGAACCGCAGAACGGCTACTCGCCTCGCTTTCGTCAGTTAACTCAGCGCTTGCAAATGTTACACCATGTATCCCATCACGACCAGTTTTCCCACCGACATAAATATATACATTACCTGGTGCTTTTGCACGGCTATGAATTAGTTCATCTTTTTTCATTACACCAATACAACCAACGTTAACTAAGCAATTCCCCGTATATCCCCTATGGAAATATACTTGACCACTAAGTGTTGGAATACCAATCCGGTTGCCATAATCACGGATTCCATCAACAACTCCTTTAAAAAGAAAAATAGGATGTTTTGTACCCCTAGGAACCTCTTCAAATGGGAGATCAAGTGGTCCAAAAAACAAAGGATCAACATATGCAATAGGTTGAGCACCCATACAAACCACATCTCGTACAATACCACCAACGCCAGTAGCAGCACCACCATAGGGTTCAACAGCACTAGGGTGATTATGACTTTCAAGTGCTGCACAATAATAATGATCCTTATCAAACTCCATCACACCAGCATCTTCACGAGCTACCACCCGATCTTTCTCTATACCAAAAACATACTGCTGCAATGGCACCTTTGAAGACTTATAACAGCAATGTTCACTCCACGCCTGACCCAACGCCTGCAGCTCAACATCAGTAGGATTCCTATTCTTACTTTTAAAATAACTTCTAATCCTTTTCATCTCATCAACATTAAGAGCAAGCCCCATCCTCTCACTAATACCTAAAAGTTCATGATCGTATGCAGAGAACAAATCAATCTCATAAAGATCAAAATCAACATTTTTTTTCTTAAAAAACCTATCTAAATCCACTATACTTCACCAATTTTATTTTTTTACAATATCAATCTTATAAGTATGAATAACAGGATTTGTAAGTAACCGTTGACACATCTCCTCAACGCTTTTACGAACACTCTCTTTAGATTCCCCATCAATCAAAAGATCAACAATACGTATCATCTTCGCTTCTTTCACATTATTAAAACCAAGGAGTTTAAGTGCTTTGAGAGTATTAGCACCCTCTGGATCAGAAACACCCTTCTTTAAACCAATTGTGACCTTTGCTTCATACATAAAACAAAACCCCGCGGCTGGAAATAAGAAAAAACCTTGATAAGGTTATCGTTTAAAAAAACTAAATTTTTACTAAAATATCTTTGATTTTTTTTCTAAACTCGTCTATACTTCCCTCATTTGAAACAACAACATCTGCAGAATTTATAACCTTATCAAGACCCCAACTGATCTCCCGTTCATCACGTTTCTTAACAAGCTCCAAGTCAAGACTATCATCCTCGCGACCACGAGCCATAGCACGCTTGTAACGTATCTCATCAGATACATTAACTGCAACAACTATAAAATCTGCTCCAAGCATTTTTTTAAAAAAATCAATCTCCTCGAAATTACGCACTCCATCGATAACAAGTTTATCTACATTCTTCATCGAAATTATTTTTTCAACTGTACGTCTAGCCCATATATCCATACCATGAATCTCCCGCATCTTATTCGCAATAAAACCAACATTTTCATCATTGATTTCTAATCCTTGTTTTTTTACTTCATCCCAAACCATATCACCCATACGAACAACAGGAATACCAAGATCTTTTGCAATTTCTACTGCCTCACTTTTACCTGAAAAAGGCATACCTGTAAACGCAATTATTTTCATCCATCCACCCTAAATACAAACATGAATTAACTGTAAATATAGAGATGAGTGCAGGGGGTGCGATTCGAACGCACGAAGGTCTACACCACAGGGTCCTAAGCCCTGCCCCTTTGACCAGCTCGGGTACCCCTGCAAAGCTATAAGGAATACTAATATGTACAGCAATAGAAAAACCTTTTTGAAAAAAAGTTTTTTTATTCGTTTATAGCTAAAAGTTTTTTTTCTCCATACTTAGCATAACAATCAGAGCAAAAACGACGAGCAATAAGTGAATGAAGATGTTGATCGACTCCTTCCTCAAGATGATAAACTTC
>QMTJ01000061.1 GCA_003651045.1 Thermoplasmata archaeon
ACCAGGTAAACCATTACCACTTGTTATATCAAAAGTCAAACCTGAGGAAGGATACAAAATAATTGAAGTCTAAAAAAAAATTTATTTATGGACTGGGCGGGATTTGAACCCACGGCCTCCACCTTGCGAAGGTGGCGATCTTCCAGCTGATCTACCAGCCCCCTCTTTTTTTCTCTAATTCAACCCAAAAAGTAATATGTAGAAAGAAAAAAAGATATTTGACTATTTCCCCCCTATTTGTTTGTTTCCTTCTCGTTTTTATCTTGAAAACACTATTTTTTTAGCTGATTTTAATGCTTCAACCACTGGTAGTTTCTCCCCCATCATAAACTTTTCTAATGATCCACCACCTGTGCTAATATGTGATATTTTATCAGTGAGACCAAGTTGTTCCACTGCTGCAACAGTATGACCACCACCTATTATTGAAAACACCTCAGCATTAGCTACATACGTGAATATCTCCTTAGTACCTTTCATAAAACTTGGTTTTTCAAACACGCCACATGGACCTGAGAGGAATACTGTTTTCGCAGTTGACAAGATATCTTTAAACTTTTGTATAGTTTTGTCACCAATATCATATATATAATACGGTGTGGGTAACTCTGAAAAACTTATTTCACTTCTACTTGTGTTTTCTTCTACAGCAAAATCAACGGGTAAATATATGTTTTCCCCATGTTTATCTAACAATTCCTTAATTTCGTTATATATCTCAGGTGAACCTTCTTTTGCTAATAACTCCTCGTTTTTCTCCCCCAGAGTTACACCTTTTGCTTTTAAAAACGCGTTTGCTGGTAAACCCGTTAACAGTATTTTATCAGCGGTTTTATTTTCAAGAAGACGGTTAATCGTGACAACGACATCTGAAAACTTTGCACCACCAAATAAAAACACAGAAGGTTTCTCAGGGTTTACAATTATTTTTTCAAGAGTAGAAAGTTCTTTCTCCATTAATCGTCCTGCGCATGATGGTAACACAGCTGTAAAACCAATTAGTGAACATTGTGCTCTATGAGCTGCAGCGAAGGCATCGTTTACAAAGACATCTGCTAAAGGATACAGGTTTTGAACTAGTTCAGATTGCGCATGTTCCTCAGCAGTTTTTTTCTCAGTTTCACCATCGAATTTTCTAACGTTGTCAAGGACTAATACTTCACCGTTTTTCAAGTTTTTAATTGCATTCTTTGCTTTCTCCCCATATATGTCATCAACGAATTGTACTTTATGATTCAGTAGTTTTCCAAGTGCCTTCGCATGTTTTTCAAGACTAGTGAAATCCCAGCTGCCTTGTCGTCCCTGATGTGCAAGTATAACTGTTTTCGCGTTTTTCTCTATTAATTCTTTTATTGTAGGGAGTGCCCTTTTTATCCTAGTAGTGTCAAGAATCTCTAACGTGTTTTTATCAAGAGGCATGTTGAAATCTACTCTTAGTAAAACTGTTTTACCTTCTAAATCAAAATCATCAAGTGTGTTGTATTCCTCCATAAAATAGTTACCTCCAGAGATGGGTATTATATGGAGGTTATTTAAACGTATTCAAAAAAAGTAGTGGTTATACTGTTTCCATTATTTTAGGTTCATTAATTGGTTTAGAATGATTAACGAAGATATAGTTAATGAGATCGACGATTCTACATGAGTAACCCCATTCATTGTCGTACCATGAAAGTATTTTTATGAGGTTTCCATTCCCGTTTTCACCGATAACCCGGGTGCTTAGTCCATCTATAATCGCAGAATGAGGATTACCTATAATGTCAGATGATACAAGTGGTTCCTCGGTGTACTCCATTATACCCCGAAGGGTGTTTTCAGAAGCGTTTTTTAAAGTTTCATTGATTTCATCACGTGTTACTGTTCTTTTAAGTATACATGTGAAATCAGTTAGTGATCCATCTGGTGTTGGTACACGTACTGCCATACCATCTATTTTTCCTTTAAGCTCTGGTATTACCATGGCAACTGCTTTTGCAGCACCTGTTGTGGTTGGGATGATCGAAACAGCTGCTGCTCTTGCTCTTCTAAGGTCTTTATGTGGGAAGTCAAGGATACGTTGATCACCAGTATAACTGTGTATAGTGGTCATGAATCCTTGTTCTATCCCAAAGTTATCTTGTAATACTTTTACAGGTGGAGCTAAGCTATTAGTTGTACATGATGCATTAGATATTATATGGTGTTTATCTGCATCATAGAGGTGTTCGTTGACACCAAGTACAATTGTTATATCAGGGTCTTTAGCTGGTGCAGATATAATTACTTTTTTTGCTCCTGCATTGAGATGTTGACTTGCACCTTCTCTGGTGCGGAATATACCTGTAGATTCTACAACTACATCAATGTCAAGGCTGCCCCATGGTAGTTTTGAAGGGTTCACCTGTGAAAAGAATTTAATATATTTACCGTTAACTTCAATGCCATCTTTTTTAGCCTCTATGGTACCCTGGAATCTACCATAGATAGAGTCATATTTAAGAAGATGAGCAAGTATCTCGGTGTTACCGAGATCATTCACAGCTACGATTTCAAATTTTTTACCATATTGAGAATGTTCAAATGCTGCACGTAGAGTATTTCTACCTATTCTTCCAAAACCATTAATCGCTACTCTGATCATCCCTTCCACAAAATTTTCAAATATTATTGTTCCTATATAATACTTCCGACAAGGTATGTTGAAGTAGCATCTATTATTTTTACATTTATAAAACTACCAAGTTCTATATTTCTTTCTGGTATAACAACGGGTTTATAGTTTTCCATTCGACCCATTATAGTATTGTTTTTTCCTCTCTTGGTGATAAGAACAGTGTACTCTCTGTTTATGTATTTTAGATTGTTCTTTTTTGAAATTTTATTACATAACTTTGTAAGTTTCTTTGATCTCTCTTTCACAACATCCGTACTTATACGTCCTTTCATAGTTTTAGCTTTTGTAAAAGGACGTGCTGAATACCGTGTAATATTAACTATATCAGGTTTAACATTTTTAAGTAGATCAATGGTATGTTGAAATTGCTCGTCTGTTTCTGTTGGGAAACCAACTATGATATCAGTTGAAATAGACACATCTGGGTATCTCTCCCTGAATCTTTGAATTATCTTATGGAAATCATCGACTGTATATTTTCTATTCATTTTACTCAAAATTTCATCATCACCTGATTGAACAGGGAGATGCAAAAACTTGTATATTTTTGAATCATTAAAACCTTGAATAATTGAATCAAGTTTTTTTAAACAAGTACATGGGTTCATCATTCCAACGCGTATCCTGAAATCATCATCGTTAATCATACAGATGCTATTCAGTAGATCCCCAAGATTAGATCTAATATCTAAACCATAAGAACTAGTATCCTGAGCTGTGAGCTGTATTTCTTTACATCCTTGTTTTAATGCTTGTTGAACAGTTTTTTTTATCTCATTTATAGGGTAACTCCTGAGTCTACCACGTGCAAGAGAGGTGATACAATAACTACAGGAAAACATGCACCCTTCAGCGATAGATATAGGTGCAATAATATCGTCATAGTATCTTGGAAACAATGTTTTATTTTTTTCAACGAAACATGTTGTTTCTTTTTTATCTAATATCTCAACGATATGATATGGGTATTGTGGTGGTAAAAACTGTGCATCTGGTAAAACTGTTTTAACTTTATCAACTTGAACTGATGCCATGCATCCACTTACGACTATTTTTTTCCCTGTTTTTTTAAGATTTTTTAGACGTGATAGCATACGTTGTTCAGTAGTGTCTATAACTGTACATGTTAACACAACAATAGCATCCGCGTTTTCTACTGTTTCTACAATATTATACCCGTTTCTATGTAGTACTCCTTTTATCAGGGCAGCATCGCTTTTATTTGCAGTGCAACCATAGGTTTCAACATAAACATTCATAGATGAAATAACCTCTCTTTAAAGGTAAAACTTGGTTTATTTAACTATTTCTTCTATTCTTTTTAAAACAAAATCTTTATCTAGGTTTGAAAGGAAATAACCCATGCGTGGTCCTTTTTCTTGGCCAATGATGATTTGATAAATTGTTTTAAAAGCTGTTTTTATAGGAATTTTTTCTTCCTCTGATGTTTCATAGATTATGTTATGAATATTTTCTGCTTTCCAGTCAATTGAATCTATTTTTTCTTTCAGGGTTGATAAAAATTTTTTCTGTTTTTCGTCTAAGGTAACCTGTGGTTTTTTCTTTGTTTTTACTTCGAATTTTATTATGTCAGGTGCAAAGTTATGTAACCAGTATCTAGCATGTGTTGTTCTTTGTTTCAGATGTTCTTCATCTGTTTTACTTAGATCTTTGGGTATTTGTTTAGTTCGTAAGAGAATTTTTTTTACATCCTCCCATGTATCTGCTATTTGAACTAGTGTTACTAGATGCCTATATGGTAGTTGATATGGGATTTCATCTGGTGTTTTTTCTGGTTGAGAGAGTTCATAGGTTTTTTTATAATCCTTCATCCCTTTTACAGGTTCTTCTTTTCCAAAGTATACCCGTTCCCATCGGTCGTATTCATCTACAAGGTTTAGTAAACCTAATCCTGAGTCGAATACAATATGTTTATTTGGTTGGTTGTTCATGATTAGGAAACGTAGAACTTCTGGTGGTGTCATTTTGAGCATTTCTTCTGCGCTTAATGCTGTACCTTTTGAACTATGCATTGCTCCTTTTCCTTTTAATAGTATAAACTCATAAACAGTATATTTCGGTGCAGGGTAATTGTATATTTCTTCAACTATTCGTTCACCTGTATCTCTTGCTCCACCGACTGTTCCTAGGTCTTTACCAAATGGTTCAAAGGTTACATTGAGCATTTTCCAACGTGCAGGCCAGTCAACGCGCCATGGTAGTTTTCCAACTCCACCTTGTCGTATATCTACTTCTCCCTCGTAGCCGCAGCTGCATTTGTATTCGATAATAGGGTATTCGTAGAGGACTGCTTCTGTTGATGTCATTCTTTTACATTTACTGCATAAGATGTTGAAAGGGATCCAGTTTTTAGGTAACTGTCTTTTTGAGATTTTCTGAATGATTTCTTTGATTTTATCCATGTTCTCCATAGCTATCTGTATAGCCTCATTATAATCTCCGTTTTTGTACATTTCATTAGCACGGTAAACACGTGGTTTTACACCGATTTCTTTTAGTGATTCTAAAAAAGAGATTAAGTAATGATCAGCGTAGCTTTTATGTTTACCACAAGGACATGGTATCTCAGAGATAGGCATACCAACATATTTCTCATAGGATTTAGGTAGATAAGGGTATACTTTACGTAACGGGTCAAAATCATCAGCTACATAAATTAGTTCAGCTTCACCACCTTTATGGAGTAGACATCTATAGACTGCATCGCTTGTGAGGATTTCTCTCATATTACCTATATGAATAGGACCGGAAGGAGTTATACCTGTAGCTAAAACATGTTTTTTATCTTCTTTTAATAGCTCATCAGCTAAAACATCAGCCCAATGCATATTATCCTATATGCCCCTTTTTTGTAAAAAAAAACACTTATTATCTTCTTTTTTTTAGATTACTCTTGCTCTAATGAGCGCCCGGAGTGGTACACCATCTATACTGTTCTGAGAGCGTTTATTCAACACAGCTAAACAAAGCAGAGTTTCACCTTTCTCAGCTTTTATAGCTTTTAAAGCACTTTTGAATGTGTTACCTGTTCCTACCACATCATCTACTAGAACAACTTTTTTCCCTTTAACACTTGCATAATTTGAAGAAAAAGCACCGGATTTCTCATGATGCGGTCTAAAAATAGATAGTTCCAGCCCTAGTTTATCAGCGATAAAAGTAGCATATGGTATACCATTTATTGCGATACCAACAATTGCATCAGCATCTTCGCATTCTTCTACAATTATATCACATAAGGCGTCAGAAATAAAACTTATCCTCGATGGGTATACCCCGATTGAACGCCAACCGATTTTGAGATCACCAACTGGTTTTTTCTCTTTACCTTTACTTAAAAGCCATACAGCTGTTTCTTTAGATACATTGAGTTCATCAGCTATTTCTAGTTCTGTAAGTCCACTCTCTTTGTATTTTAATGCTTTCTTTATGAGTGCTTCAATTTCCTGCATATTTATCTACACCCTTGAAATACGTATATAAATTAAATATTTAGATGTTTGCTCTAATTATTCCTAACTATTTTATTATCTAAATTTATTTTTAATAGAGCTAATATATCCTAATAGTAAAACTAAAATATTAAAACCCACTATAATATACTTACTTTAAAACTGAAAAAAAATAGTTTAAGGGGATAAAAGAAACATATGGCTAAACCAAAAAAAGGTGAAGGTTTCCACTCCGCAGCAGGTCTTATACGTTACTTCGATGCAGAAGAAAAAACCTCACTAAAAATACCACCATGGTTTGTAATTGCAATGTGCATAGCAACAATTGTAATAGTCACCACAATACACGTTATAAAACCAATATAAAAAAAGAATAAGTTTATTCGCCTTTCAAACCACTATAATTAACTTTTTTTTCAAAAAAAACAATGTAGTTAACTATCTATTTTTTTCTTTTAATTTCCTCTATAGTTAACTCCTTTGCTTTTTCTAAAGCCTCTCCAACTCTATCTTTATTTGGTCCTCCGCTCTGCGTAAGCCTAGGTTTACCACCACCACTACCACCAAGAATCTTACCTACCTC
>QMTJ01000062.1 GCA_003651045.1 Thermoplasmata archaeon
ATCTATCAACATATGTCCTTTTCCAAAACATCTGTTTCTCCATAGTTTGAATAGTAGATCCACTTGCAAATCCGTAAAATTCATCTTATTATTGATATGGGAACTAGAATTATATGCATTATGTAAAATTTTTTTACATAGTTGTTAAAAAAGTTTATATACTTTGGGCTACATATATAACTATAGGTGTATTGAATGTTCAAAGATATCTTTGGAAATAGTCCACAAACAAAAATACTTGATTTTCTTGCAGATCATCCAAACTATGATTACAATGTTTCAGATATATCTAAAAATTCAGGAGTAAGCCGCCCAACTGTATACAAAATCATTGAGATACTTCTTAAAAAGAAACTGATAGTAAAAACAAGAGAATCTGGCAATTCATCTCTTTATAAATTAAATACGGAAAATAAACTTGTTCAGGTTATATTAAAATTTGATTTTGAATTAGCAGAACAAATTGCCGAGATGGAATCAAAAATCACTGTTAAAAAATATGAGCCAGTTCTTACTTCTTCCAAAGCAAAAGCTGTTACATCGTAAATTTTTATAAAAGATAGGTCTGCTGAAGACTTACAAAAGTCAACAGGAATAAATTCAGGTAAAACAATTATAGGTTTTTTACTGTTTTAACTAAGTTAAATAAAATCCATTAATGGTTAATCTAATTTATCCATGATTTCATTTAGTATTAAGCGACAATTCTCGATCATCTTTTTATAGATTTTATCATTAACTGAATAAACTCCTTTTAATGAATCTTTAAATTCTTCATCTGAAAAAACTGTTTGTAGTTCAATGATATGTTTTTTTATCAGTTCCTTTGGACTATTTTTTAAATGATTTAATATTTTATGTGAATCTGGTTTTTCATAACATAACATTATAATATCTCTTTTATCAACCATTCTCATAGAATGAATCTTTAAAGCGATTAACAATTCTTTTTTTACGATTCTTGCCTTTGATTTGTTTATAGGATCCCAGCCATTTGTTTCTCTTATTTCTGAGTTTTTATAAATGTATTCAAACGGATAGAAATAATTAGTTTGACGAGATTGAACGCCATTAATCAGAAGATCAACACTTACAAGACCTTTTTCATATCTTTCAAATCTTCCAGAGTATACGAGATCTTCCTTTGTAGTTTTTAAAATAAAATCATTCTCTGAAAGTAACTGTTTAAAAAAGGATATTTCACATTCGTGTATTGTTATATCTAAATCAACCGAAAAACGAGGGAAACCGAAAGATGTAACTGCATACCCACCAACAACAACATATCTTTTTTGTTTTGGAATTTGATTTAAAAAATCGAAGCATTCTTTCTCTCTTTTTGAAAAATCTGTGATCATGATGTCACCTGCTCATAATTATCTAAAATGTTTAAACTATATTTTTTATCTAAATATTCCAATGCTGGTCTATATAAATAAATATTCTTTTGACAAAATTCTATAATATTTTTCAAAGGGATAACCAAATTCCCGTCTTTGTTTTCAACTGTTATTTTTGTTTTAGGATGCAAAATAAAAGTTAAGCCAAATAAGGTTTTATTTTCTCCTTCAAAAACATATTCTGCATCATTTTTTACAAAGAAATCATTCCAATATTTGATATCTTTTTTTAAAACAGCTATATGAATTGGTTTAAATCCTCTTGTAAAATCAGTCCAATAGTATCCATCGGTCCAAATACTAACCGCAGTACTATCGGTGAAAGCATATTTCTTATTAGAATTTTTTAAGATATCTTCTTTTCCTAAATTTTCTTTAACAATTTTTTTTACAAAATCAGTTGGTTGCACAACTTTGTATCCACCTCGTTTAATTCTTTTTATAAAATCTAATTTTATTAAATCATGTATAACTTTAGTTGCCTGCGAGCTTGGGAAAGTCATTCTGAAATCATCTATTGTAAATGTTTTATTTCCAAATGAAGTATATAACCATCCGTACATTTTTGTATATCTATTCATAATTACCATTATGGTAATTAATATTATTAATATTTTTCGGCAGAATAGGCAATTTTTTTGTTAAAAAATCTGATACTCTTGATACGCTTTTATCATGTTAAAAGAAACTGAAATCTGATGGGCCTGCCCGGATTTGAACCGGAGTCTATGGCTCCCGAAGCCACAAGGATACCAAGCTACCCCACAGGCCCGTTTATTGATTTATGGTTTTTATTGTGAAAAAACATGAATAGAAAAAACTATAAAAAGATGTTTTTTTGAGTACAAAAAAGAAAAAATTTGTTTCCCGAGCGAGGTAGAGAAAAAGAACGAGATTGTTTTTATTTAAGGTTTTTCACAAGTTTACCAAATTCTGAGTATTTTTTTTCAAGGATTTTAGCTGATTCAATTATTGCATCCTTCGCTGTGAGAGAACCATCTGTTTCAAAGGTAAATGTTATCTTCGTTGGGTCTCTCTTTATGGAGATGAAATCTATTTTTTCTTTGTCAATATATGATTCTAGAATAGGTAGTTTCGTAACATCTGTTACTATTATTTTATCGTTTTTCATTTCTACAACCCCTTCTGGGAGTTTTTCTATGAACTCTTTTACTTCTTTTTTATGTTCTTTATCGAATTCAACAGTTGGTTCCATTCTATACGCTGGTGCCTGAACTGCTTGCCATTTAGCATGATCCCTACCGCGACCTAGGACAGCTTCTACTTCAAGGATTAAACGTTGATCCCCGTAGAGTCGTACAATCGGTATTTTATCTTCTTTTATAGCCCAGGTTTTTTCAGCAGGTTGTAGGTCACCAGAGTATACTGTTCCTTCTCCCTCTTTACTAAGCGTGTATCTAACTGTACAGTTAGGGCAGCCTTTCCCTTTACATGTGCATTCTTCTCTAAAGTTTAATAAACTTAAATCAGTGGGGATAGGGATTAAACCTAGACGATGAGCTATGATTTCGTCGAAGAGTGCACTAGTGTTGTCGTAGATTATTACATCTTCTACTGCGAGTTTAGGTAGATCTGCTAACATGGTCCTCCTTATAGAGTTGATAAAATAAGGTTTGGTATCCTCAATCTTGATAACAGCTTTTTTAGGTTTCAACTCTACAATGTTGATTTTCATAAATTTTTACCCACCTGAACATGTTTTAAATTCTTTTTTTTAGATACGTCTACCTCGTCTACCGCCTTTTCTCCTACAACCATCATGTGGTATAGGTGTAACATCTTCTATTTTACCGATTTTCATACCGCTACGTACCAGGGCACGTATAGCTGCCTGGGCACCACGACCAGGTGTACTTCCTTTGTTACCACCTTGCCCCCGGACTTTCACATTTACTCTGTCGATACCTTTTTCCTGTGCAGCTTCTGCAACAGTCTGCGCGACTTTCATAGCGGTATATGGTGTCGCCTCATCTTTCGCTGATTTTGTAACCATACCGCCAGAGCATCGTGCAATAGTTTCAGCACCTGTTAAATCTGTTATAGTGATAATGATGTTGTTGAAAGATGCGAAGATATGCGCAATACCCCATCGTCCCATAATCTATTATTCCTCCTTCTTCTCCACTATCTCATCTGCTTTTTTTGATTTATTTACATCCTTTGTATCTTGTGTGTTGTTTTGTTTTTCTTCAACTATTTTTTTATCGTTTCCTTCTGTACTCTGAGACTCTAAAGGTTCAACTGTTTTTTCAGATTCAACCTTGTTAGATGTTTCTTCTGTTTTCTCAACAGGTTCAGCCTTTGTCTTCTCTTCTTCCACTGTCTCCTCAGTAGCGGGTTGCATTTTTTCCTCCTTATCAGTTTCACTGGTTTGCTCCTCTGTTTTTTCAACAGGTGTCTCCACCTGTGTTTTTTGTTCTATTGTTTCATCAGGTGTTTCAATAGGTTTTTCCTCTGCAGGTTTCTTTGAAGGTTTAACTTCTTCTTTTTTAAATGAGAACGATTTAAAATCAGCATGAGGACGTGCTGGGTGCACTGGGTCATTAAGTGGTGAATCACTTGTGTAACCGATCTCGCTTTCTTCTTCCTTGGTAACCATGTAACCTGGAACTGTTACCTTACGGCCGCTAATCGCTATATGACCATGAGCTATTAACTGTCTCGCCTGGCTAGGTGTACTCGCTAATCCTTTAAGATACGTAAGTGTTTGAAGTCTACGTGACAAAATATCCTCTGTATTAAGCGCTAATACATCATCTAATGTAGAATTATCTGGTAAAATATTCATACGGCTGAGATGCATAAGGAGCTGATCACTTTCTTTTTTACTTTGAACATCACCTGTACCTATTTTAGCTAAAAGCTCTCTCGCCTGACTACGATACCTCCTTAACCTAGTTTCAGCCTTCCAAATCTCTCTCTTGTTTTTGAGACCATATTTTTTTATAAGCTCGTTTTCCTCTTTTATCCTATCCTCCTGCCATGGATGACTGGGGGTTTCATATTTTTTCCTTGAAAACTTTGGTTTACCCATAAAAATCACTAAAACAACTTTTAAGTTCTCTTCTTTGAAACACCAAGAGCTAAACCTTTACGGTTATTAGACCTAGTACGTTGTCCTCTAACTGGTAATCCCCGTTCATGTCTTATACCTCTATATGATCTAATTTTTTTCATAATATTAATTTCATCTCTTAATTTCATATCAATATCTGAACCTACTAAATGAATATCTTCACCAGTTTCATAGTCTTTACGATGATTAACCATCCAACCAGGAGCATTTTTATTCACATTATCGATTATCATCTGAAGTTTTTCAATCTCTGAATCTTTTAAATCACCAATTTTAGTATACCTATCTATACCTGCTGCATCAGCGATAAGAGTAGCCATATGAACGCCTATACCTTTAATAGTTGTTAAACCATAAACAAGGTTTTTTTCACCATTGATATCAGTGTTTGAAATTCTAACAATGTATTTGAAATCCTCATCTTCTTTTTTCCCTTTGGTTTTTTCTTTTTTAACCTCTGCCTCTACTGTTTTATCTTTTTCAGTTTCCTCCTTCTCAACCGCGGTTGTTTCCTCTATGGATTCTGTTTCATCAGGTGTTTCACTGGTTTCCTCTGTGAGTTTTGAACCCGTTGAAACATTTTTTTCTTCTAATGTTTTTTCACTTTGATCATCAGAAGGAGTTGAATCTTCTAAGGTTTTGTCATCTTCTAATTTATCTGATGACGATGTGTCATATGTTTCTTTTTCTGATTTAGATGATGTGTCTTTCAAGTTTACAACCTCAAATGTTTCATTTAATAATTTTTTAACATTTTATTAATACTTTTTATAAAGGTAAAGTAATTGCCATAAATAAGAGAAGTTATATTTAAGCATTTAGGGGATACAATTTAGAGAATGTAAAACCTGAAAAATGTTCTTAAATAAAAAAAAGGTTAAACATTGATAAATGAGAAATATAATATTTTTAGAGAAAAACAGGTTTTAAATCAACAACAAAATACTACCTCTGGTTGTAGATACATTTATTTTTTTGATTAAAATAGGTTCACCGTAACCCATATATTCTTAAAACTGTATCTCAGGGTAGCTGAGTAGGTGTGGTGTATTTAAATATGACAAGAGAAACTGTTTGGACACCAATTAGTGAAATACTTAATGGTAGAAAAACTAATGAAACAGTTAATATTAGAGGATGGATCTATAGAACACGTAGTAGTGGAAACATTATTTTTATCATTGTTAGAGACGCTACTGGTGTATTGCAGTGTACCATAACGAAAGATAATGTATCTGATGATGAATTTAATAACGCTAAAAAAGCACTTATTGAGTCTTCTTTAGAACTAAGAGGTGTGGTAAGAGAGGATAAAAGAGCACCTGGTGGTTATGAAATCCAGGTGAATCATGTTAATATTGTTAATTTCGCTGAACCTTTCCCTATTGTAAAGGATTATAGCCCTGAGTTTTTACTTGACAATAGACATCTCTGGCTTCGTTCTCAAAAGTTAACATCGGTTTTTAAAATTAGGTCAACTATTGTTGGTGCAATTCATAAGTTTTTCCGTGACCGGGGTTTTTATGAGTTTGATGCACCTGTTCTTCAACCGAATCAATGTGAAGGTGGTGCTACTCTTTTTGAAGTTAAATATTATGATAAAAAAACTTATCTTTCCCAGTCTTGGCAGCTTTATGCAGAGGCTGGTATTTTTTCACTTGAAAAAATCTATAACATGGGTCCTACTTTCCGTGCTGAACGTTCAAAGACTTCTCGGCATTTATCTGAGTTTTGGATGGCTGAGATGGAAGCTGCTTGGATGAATCTCTACGATGTTATAAAGATTGCTAAGGAGGAAATAAAGTTTATCGTAGAGGAGGTTTTGAAAAATAACAAACGTGAGCTAGAGGTACTAGGACAGGATGTTAAAAAACTTGAACATGTTGTTGATTCTGAGATTCCAACTATAACTTATACAGAGGCTCTCAACATACTTAAAGAAAAAGAAAACATGAATGTTGAATGGGGTAAGGATCTTAGAACAATCGAAGAAGAGAAACTCATGGGGCATTTTGATACACCTGTTGTTGTTACAAATTACCCTGTTGAAATCATGGCTTTTTATAAACCACGTGATCCAAATGATCCAAAGACTGCTCTATGTTTCGACATGATAGCACCAGAAGGATATGGTGAAATCATCGGTGGCTCAGAGAGAAGCCTAGATATCGAGGATATGACTA
>QMTJ01000063.1 GCA_003651045.1 Thermoplasmata archaeon
CCATGGTATCCGCAGTCTCTGCAAACATAGTTGTCAAAAAAACCTGTTAATACTCCTTCTTTCAATCTACCTTGGAATATCCTTGTACTTCCACATTTTGGACAAGCAGTTATTTCCATAGTGGTATCTTCTTTTCTACTAATTATTGGTTAATAGAAAAACAAATAATATATTTACTATTACCAGTTTTTAATACTAAATTGTTTCCTCTGGTGGGGTTTTGTGAAAAAAAGTGATATAAGAGTAGGTGTCCTACGGATAGAAGGTACAAACTGTGAACAAGAGTCGTATGATGCTTTTAAAAGACTAGGTGCTAACCCAGAGTTTGTTCATTTGAAACAACTGTTACATATTGATTGTGATAAAGATGAAAAACGTGATGTTTTTGATTATCAGTGTTTGATGATCCCTGGTGGTTTTTCAGCTGGTGATTATATCCGTGCTGGTGCGATTTTTGCTGCTCGCATCAAGAGTAAACTTGGAAAGGATTTAGAAGAGTTTGTTAAACAGGAGTATCCTATTCTTGGCGTGTGTAATGGTTTTCAGGTTCTCACTGAGTTAGGTTTGTTACCTGGTTTAGATGTTGTTATGAAGTCTATCCCTGATGCCTGTCTTAGTATTAATGATTCTAATCGTTTTGAGTGTAGACCTACGTTGTTGAAACATGAGAATAATGGTAAATGTGTTTTTACTAGGAGGATACCTAAGGGTGATATTAGGTTGATTCCTAGTGCACATGCTGAGGGGAAGCTTTTGTTTCCACTTGATGAACAAGAGTTGTATCTTAAAAAACTGGATGAGAACGATCAGATTGTTTTTCGTTATGTTAACCCGGATGGTGAGTATGCTGGTTACCCTTGGAATCCAAATGGTTCTATTTTTAATATCGCTGGTGTTTGTAACTATATCGGTAATGTTTTTGGTATGATGCCGCATCCTGAGAGGGTTTTTTATAGATTCCAACATCCAGATTGGACGAGGAGTGAGTTTAGTAACAATGTGGGTGATGGTAGGGCTGTTTTTGAATCTGTTCTTGATTATGTATGTAAAAAGTTTTAATTGTTGAGGAATAAAATTCTATGTTTTTTTGGAACTGAAAAAAAAGGTAAAATACAAATAGGCTTGGGAGTATATTGAATACGGGTGAAACACCACCTTTGTACATCTGATATAGCACGGTTCCCTTAATTTTTTTAAGGATGCTGTGAAAAGAAAGATATCGATGTGAATAGTAAAGTTTGGATGGGGAAGCCGTGGAGGTGGTGAGGAGAGATAGGAAAAAAATAGGATAACTCCCCCATCCTACATATTATAATATGATTATAAGTATTTAAATTTTTTTATATAATTATTGTGTTTTAACTATAATGGAGTTTTTTATCACGTACTTATCCATTTTTTAAACAAAATAATCATATAAACATTCACAATGATTGCGGTTAAATAAAACATGAAAAAAAGTAGATGTTATTCTCTGGCTAATGTATAAAGACACTGATTAAAAAACCAAGTAAACCTATGAAAACTGCAATTAAGGTAAACCTGCGATAAACTCGTAGATGTGGTTTCTTTTTAAAAACTATTTGAAGAGAGGTGCTAAGTAATATAGTATCCGTCAATAGAATAAAAAAGAGATATGTGTAGTTTAAATAGTAAATACCGTATCGTTTTAGGAAGAAGGGTAGAAAGCTTAAAACAATAGCAGCTATATAGAATAAAGCAGCAAGGACATTGGCTTTATAGGAGCCTATGTATGTAGGGAATGATTTTACACCTTTTTTTTGATCTCCTTCGAAATCCATGACGTCTTTCATTATCTCTCTACCAGCACCAGTGAGAAAAGCCATTAGAGCGATGATGTATATAACAGGCGATAGTGCAAGGGAGACAGTGTTTGATGATAATACTGCTGCTCCTCCGAAAACGAAGGGTATCGCCATTACATATGCTATGTAGAAGTTACCAATTAGTTTAATTTTTTTCATCTTCGTATCGTATAGTATCGCTAGAATTGCTGTTACAAGTGCTATGATGAAACATGTTATGTTTACTAAGAATGAGCATATTAAACCTAAGGGGAATAAAATGTAAAACAATGTTAAAGCTGTTCTTGGTTGTAAATCTCCACGGACTAGTGGTCTATCCTGTCTTTTGTTGTATCGGTCTATTTCTAAATCATAGTAGTCATTGAGAGCAAAGGTTGATGCTTCTATGAAGAGGGCGGTGAAAAATGTTAGAACTAGTTTATCCCATGAGGGTAGTTGTTTTCCTTCTAAGGCTATGATAGCTCCTATTAGCATAGCTATAAAAACCATTATACCATGTTCAAGCCGCATCAGCTGCCAGATTGATTTTATTTTTTTCATCATTCACTTTGAATCGTATGCATTTATTATAAACTTTTGAGAAAAATGAAAAGAATTTAGTATAATTTAGTGAATTCCCTACTTTGGGGGTATATAATTTGGAATATAAAATATCAGGAGATAATTTACAGCTGGTAACGATACAGATAAATCCTGGTGAGAAGATTTATGCTGAAGCGGGTTCAATGGTGTATATGAGTGCTAATATTAAGATGGAGGCAAAGATGAGAGGAGGATTGTTAAAAGGCATTGGTAGGAAAATCGCGGGTGAGACTGCTTTTCTCACAGAGTTTACATCAGCAGGTGGAACAGGTGTGGTTTCATTTGGTGGTAATGCACCTGGTACAATAAAACCGATACAGATAACACCTGATAAAGAGTTTTTAGTTCAAAAAGATGCATTTCTAGTGGCGGAGGACTCTGTTGATCTTAGTATAGCTTTTCAGAAGAGACTAGGTGCAGCGTTTTTTGGAGGAGAAGGTTTCATTCTTGAAAAACTCTCTGGGAGAGGCACAGTTTGGATACATGCATGTGGTGATTTTGTAGAATTTGATCTTAAACCAGAGCAAACGTTGAAGGTTGACACTGGTAGTGTAGTCGGCTGGGATAGAACAGTAACATATGATATCGAAAGAGTAAAAGGTATTAAAACCATGTTCTTTGGTGGAGAGGGGATATTTTTAACGACTCTGAAAGGACCTGGTAAAGTGATTCTGCAGTCTTTGAATCTCGGTAACCTTGCGACGGCATTAGCTCCTTTTATGCCACAGCGGAGTAGTACATCTGGGGCGCAGGGTGGTGTTGTTGGAGGATTAATAGAGGGTTTGACAAGGTGATAAAAGGAATTATTGCTGCAATAATTGGTGCCCTGGTTATAGCAGCAATTACAGTTGGATTAATCTGGCTTGTTGCAAGTGGTATATTTTTATGGCTTTTTGGGTTCCTTGTGCATGCAGTTGTTGCAGCAGTAATAATCCTATTTGTGATAGTGTTTGTGATCGCTCTAGTAGTCCTTTTTGCATTGTTCTATTATATGGCTGAAAAAACACCAACAGTTACTCCTGGTGAATACAAAATAGAGGAAGAAAAAGGTAAAAGCGAATAAAAAAGTTATTTTCCTTCTTTCATATTTTTTACTTATTTGGTTCGATTATTACTTTGATTGATTTTTTAGCTTCTGCTACGAGTTTGAAACCCTCTGGTGTTTTATCCATAGGGAGCTTATGGGTTATCATATCTGTGACTTTGATTTTTTTTGATTTAAGTAGTTTAATTGCTTCTTTGATGTCATCTGGTGCACCGGCGTATGTTGAAAACATACTAATTTGTTTATTCCAAAGGTCGAATAGTGGAAACGGTATTTCTACCCCAGGTTCTGTTGGTGCGAAGAAGAGTATTGTACCACCTGGTGCAACTGAGTTTAATGCTTGTGTAACCGCTGTTGGTGCTCCTGTGCATAGTATCACGTAATCTGGTAGTTCACCATTGTTATATTCTCTGATAACATTATTTATATTTTCTTTTGCGTGTATGGCAACATCTGCTCCTGTTTTTTTTGCGAAATCTAATCTAAATTTGTTGATATCTGTTGCAAATATTTTTTCTGCATCTAATGTCTTTGCCATTTTAATATTTAGAAGACCTGCTATCCCACTACCTATTATTAAGAAAACCCTGTGAGGTTTAAAACCTGCTATTCGGAATCCTCTAATGACGCAAGCGAGTGGTTCAATAAATGTTCCTTCATCAAAACTTATTTCATCTGGTAGTTTAAAAGTACCAATTTTCACATTGATCTCAGGGACACGTAGATACTGCGAAAAACCACCTGGGTAAAACCTTGTACTATGAAGTGTACGGCAGAGGGTATGCTGCCCTCGTTTACAGTATTCACACTCGTTACATGGTACATGATGTGTAACAAAAACACGATCACCAGTTTTAAATGTTTTAACGTTTTTACCAGTTTTTACTATTACACCAGATATCTCATGCCCTAGGACTAATGGTGCTTTTTTAACTCGGTACCATTCCATCACATCACTACCACATATACCACTTGCTTCTACTCTCACAAGTAACTCTTTATCTGATATTTCTGGTACCGGCATCTCTTCTATACGTACATCGTTATTGTTATAGTACATCGCAACTTTCATTTTCTCCATAATAAAATACACACCTGATTAAAAAGGAGTTATAAACAAATTATTTAATAGATTTTATGATTCAAATTAAAAAATCAAGGTTGAATTAGGATGAAAACTGGTATAATATACTATTCTAGAACCGGTAACACTAGACATGTTGCAGAACTGCTTGAGAAAAAGTTGAAAAACAAAAAAATCGATGTTAAACTATTTGAAATTAAACATGTTAAAAAACCTGGTTTTTTCAAAGCAGGTTATGCTGCCATGAGACAAAAAGAATTACCGATAATAGACGTTGATTTTGATTTAAAAAAATATGATCTATTGTTATTTGGTTCTCCTATCTGGGCTGGTAAACCTGCTCCTTTTATTAAAACATTTATAAACAAAATTGGAAAAACTATAAGTGGTAAAAAAACCATGGTTTTCTTAACTTGTAGTAGTAAACCTGATAAATATGTAAACGCTGCAAAAATTGTTTCTAAATATTTAGAAAAAAATAATATTAAAACAACTGATACTTTTCTTATATTGAAAATGAAGAAAAAACAGATAATTGATGGTGAACAGAACATAGATAATTTTGTTGAAACAATAACATCGAGTTAATCTTAGATCTTTACATTGATCTGAGTCTACGTATCCTTTCATCAATAGGTGGATGTGTTGACCAAAGGCTGCTAACTGACATGCTTTTGAACGGGTTAGCTATATAAAGTGGTGCTACTGTTTTTGATCCTTTAGGTTTACCTTTTGGATGATCTAACTTTATTTTTTCAAGTGCTCTGGCAAGTCCTTCAGGGTTACGTGTTAGATATGCACCATTGCTATCTGCTAAGTATTCTCTACGTCTAGAAATAGCGAGGTATGTAAGCCTTGCAAATATTGGTGCCAATATTACAAAAAGAATAGCAATAGCTATAAGGATAATATTTCCACCATCTCTTCTTCCTCGCCCAGTTCCACCCCAGAACATCGAGTAAAACAGTATCTCTGACAGTAGAGAGATAGCACCTACTACCGCGATTGTAACTGTTGCAACACGTATATCATAGTTTTTAATATGACTCATCTCGTGAGCAATTACACCCTCAAGTTCTTCAGAGTTGAGTTTTCTAAGTGCACCTGTTGTAACACATATTACAGCCTCACCGGGGTTACGTCCAGTGGCGAAAGCATTTATGTATTCTGAATCTTGAACATATACTTTTGGCGTTGGTAAACCAGCTGCTATCGCCATGTCTTCGACTTTGTAAATGAGTATTTTTTCTTCTCGTATGTTTGGGTTCGCTGGTCGTGCTTTAGCAGCAGAGAGTACTGTGGGTACTGAGATCGAGTACATCATTAATACGTACCCAATAGCTATAGGAAGAGCAAAAGCTAGTGAAATGTATATGTTACCTCTAAAGAGGATAAAACCTATAGCGAATACTACAGCTATGAACAGCATAGCCATAACTGCACAAATAAGTATAGTATCTCGTTTGTTTTTCCTGATTTGATCCTCAACGAGTAATCGTTTTTCCATAGTTATCAAAACTATAAGAAAAAAAATTGGTTTTTTTAGAATTTTACTTTAGGCACCTCACGGGATTCTTCAGGTATCTGCAGCATCTCACGTGTTTTTTTACCCATCATGTTTGCAAACCATTTCCCAGGTATTGTCTCCACAATGTTGTTATATACTAATACTGAGTCGTTGAAATGCTGCCTAGCATATGCGATTTTATTTTCAGTGTTTGTAAGCTCATCTTGAAGGTTTAAAAAGTTTTCATTAGCCTTTAGGTTGGGATAGTTTTCTGCTACAGCAAACAATGTTTTAAGAGCACCTGTAAGCATATTGTTTGCATCCATGTTTTCTTGTGGTGTTTTTGCATTAATGAGAGCAGAACGGGCTTTTGTAACATTTTCTAGAACCTCACGCTCATGCTTCATATAACCTTTTACTGTTTCCATAAGGTTTGGTATCAAATCTGCTCGTCTCTTCAGTTGAACATCAATTTGAGCCCATGAGTTATCTATACGGTTTTCAAGTCTTATAATCCTGTTGTAGTATCCAAAGAATATCAGCAGGAAGAACACTACAAGGATTAATACAATTATTCCAATCAAGAACCACATTATTCTGTACCTCCATCTTTGGGA
>QMTJ01000064.1 GCA_003651045.1 Thermoplasmata archaeon
TGGGTTTAACACCTGTTAAAGTGAGTGGCAATACAACCTTTAATGGAAACCCAGTTGATAACGTCCTTGTTGAGTTTACACCTGATGAAACTGTTGAGAATAATACAGCAGAGAAGAAACAGGTTTATTCAGATGAAACTGGTTCTTATAGTGTTGAGCTTCAACCTGGCTCGTATAATATTA
This sequence comes from Thermoplasmata archaeon, assembly GCA_003651045.1. GTDB lineage: Archaea > Thermoplasmatota > E2 > DHVEG-1 > DHVEG-1 > B24-G9. The sequence continues at coordinate 184 of QMTJ01000064.1, forward strand.
CAGTTAGTAAAAAAGAAGGCACTGGTTACCCGCGTACTCTTGTTTACGAGGTAACAGATAAAATAGTTTTAACCAAAGGTGAGGGTAGTGTAACAAAAGATTTCTCTTTGGTTAAAAAATCTGTGACGGTAACTGGTTTAACAAAATATGAAGATCAGGCTATAGGTAACGTGAGTATTAGTTTCAAAAAAGACTCTTCTGTTGAGAATAATACCGCGGTATCTAATGAAGCCATGTCAGATGAAAACGGTTCATATACTGTAGAGTTAGCACCTGGTACATATAATGTTACAACAACAGGTGAACAGTTCAATATAAGTGGTGTGAATTACACCTATGAAGGATACGGGACATTAACGGTTACTGAAGACGATATTACTACGGGTGTAACATATAATGTTGAACTTTTCATGAAAGAGGTAGAATGATAGGTTTAGCTTGTAAATAGTCTTTCTAATTGTTTTATTCTTTTTTTTAACCAAATTTTTAATATCCTTTTTTAGTATTACATTCTTTTTGTTTAAAACATGTTAAACTTGGATGAAGGTAAAAAAGCTGTATCTTTTGCGAGAGAGGTAATAGAGGAGTACGTGAAAAATAAAACAGTTCCAGAGATAGAGTTACCTGATGTTTTCAATGAGAAACATGGTGCTTTTGTAACAATACATACCTACCCAGAGTATGAACTACGTGGATGTATAGGTGTACCACTCCCTGTGAAGTCTTTGAAAGAAGCTATTGTTGAGGGTGCTACTTCTGCTACACGTGACCCACGTTTTCCGCCGTTATCTCCTGATGAATTGGATAATATAGTTGTTGAAGTGACAGTGCTAACAGAACCAGAGCTTATACGGGTTGATAAACCTAGTGATTATTTATCTGAGATAGAGATAGGTCGTGATGGTCTCATTGTTGAACAGGGTTTCTTTAAAGGACTACTTCTTCCACAGGTACCTGTTGAGCAGGGATGGGATAAAGAAGAATTTCTCTCTCATACATGTATGAAAGCTGGTCTTATGCCTGACGCCTGGTTTGATAAAAACACAAAAATTTATCGTTTTAGTGGACAGATTTTTACAGAAACAAAACCAAGAGGAGAAATTAAGGAGAAGAAAATAGATGGATCTAAGTGTTGAGGGTAAAGTTTATGTTAATGGTGTTTTTGAACAGGCTTGTATAGGTGTTGAAAACGGTAAAATAGTTGAGATTAAAAAAATTTTGAAAGAGGATGAACATTTTGATTTTGGAAACAAGCTTATTCTCCCTGCGGGTGTTGATGTTCATGTTCATTTCCGTGACCCTGGTATGTTGCATAAAGAGGATTTCTATACAGGATCAGTTGCTGCTGTTTCTGGTGGTATAAGTTGTGTTTTTGATATGCCGAATACTATTCCTCCTGCTAATAGTGTAGAGTGTTTAGATGATAAAATAAAAATTGGTAATAGGAAGTCTGTAGTTGATTTTGGTTTATATGCTGGTGTTACAAATGATAACATTGATAAAATAGAAGGATTGAATGAGAAATGTAATGGTTTCAAGGTTTATCTCGGTAGTTCAACGTTGTCTCTCTTGTTTGATAAAAAAAACCTCCATAGGTTGTTGGATAAAGTTTCTTTAACTGGTAAACCTGTTTTGTTTCATGCTGAGGATGAAGAATGTTTAATCGAACATAAAATGGTGGAGAAAAACCTTTCAGATCATCTAAGCTGCAGACCTGCTGTTTGTGAAGAAGTTTCGATAAAAAATGTTTTATCTATGTCGCAGGGTTCTAATGCTAAGGTTCATATATGTCATGTTTCTAGCTGTGAAGGGTTGGAGTTGTTGAAAGGTCACCTGGGTAACGTTAGTTTCGGTGTAACACCGCATCATTCTCTTTTGAATGTTGAAAAAAAACTTGGTTTTCAGAGTTTTTATAAGGTTAACCCACCTATTCGTACTAGTTTTGATAAGGAAGCTTTGTTTAACGCTATCAATAACGGTTTTGTTGATATTCTTGAATCTGATCATGCTCCTCATACTATGGAGGAAAAAAACGTTGATTTTGATGTTGCTCCTTCTGGTGTCCCTGGTGTTGAAACCATGTATCCTTTGTTTTTGTATCTTGTTAAAAAAGGTTTTTTGTCGTTTCAAAGGCTTACATCTGTGTTATGTACTCGTCCTGCTGAGTTGGTAGGTGTTTCTAAAGGTTGTATTGATAAGGGTTTTGATGCTGATTTTATAGTTGTTGATTTGAAGGAGGAACGTAGAATTAGATCTGATAATCTTCATTCTAAATGTGGTTGGACTCCTTTTGAAGATTGGCCTGCGGTTTTCCCAAGTTGTGTTTTTATACGTGGGGAAAAGGTTATAGATGATTATGAAATCCAAGTAAGTAAAGGTTTCGGAAGGTTTGTTGGTGTATGAAGAATGTTTGAAATACTACCAGAGTGGTTTCAGGTTTTCTTTTTCTCTATGATCCCATGGCTTGAATCAAGGTATGTTATACCATATGCTATGATTAAACTTGGTTGGAGTTGGTGGCAGGCTTTACCTTTAGCTGTTATAGGAAATATACTCCCAGTACCATTTATTTTATTATTTTTTCATCATGTTGAAAAGTTTCTGAGAAAATATTCTTTTTGGGTTAAAATCATGGATTGGTTATTCTCTAAAACACGTAAACGCGCTAATAAAAAAATACAGCGCTATGAGCATCTAGGTTTACTTTTATTCGTAGCAATACCTTTACCTTCTACTGGTGCATGGACTGGTGCACTTATCGCTTATCTTTTTAACCTTGATTTTTCTAAATCAATAGCTACAATTTTTATAGGTGTTGTTATAGCTGCTTTCATTACAATTAGTTTAACATTGTTTTTTGGAAACATATTCGGGGTTTAAAATTTTTAAAAAAAACGAAAAAAAAACAGTTAGAGGTTGATGGAAAAAGGCATGGATGAAGAAATAAAAACATTAGCATGTAAAACAGTTGATGCTGTGTATCGTAAAATCAAACGAGCATCTAAAACCGAGTTTTTAAAATTCAACAACAACATTGGTCTAGGTGCTGATGGGACTATTACTAAATATGTTGATAAAATCGCTGAGGACGCTGCGTTTAACATTATTAATAAATCAGAAAACAAGGTTAACGTTCTCAGTGAGGAAATAGGTTTCATAGATAACAATGCAGAGTATACTTTTGTCCTCGATCCACTTGATGGTACACGTAACGCCGCCCGTGGTATACCTTTTTACTCTGTTTCGCTCGCTATCGGAAAAAAAGAAATTAACGATGTAGAATATGGTATCGTTAAAAACATTCCAACTGGTGATGTTTTTGTTGCTGAAAAAGGATTTGGTGCTTTTTACAATAACAAACGTATATATGTCCCAGATATCCCAGATAAAGAACTCCTTTCATCCCTATCCTTAGGTAGAAACTTTGATAGAAAAACCATTACTCTCGCTAAAAAAGACAAAGTCCGCTCCCTCGGCTCTGCTTCTCTTGAAATGTGCATGGTAGCAATTGGTGCATTAGATTTCTATGTTATTGGAAAAGAATATCTTCGTGTTGTAGACATCGCTGCATCCACGCTTATCCTTAGAGAAGCAGGAGGTGTTGTCACCAACATCCATGGTGAAGAACTCAACCTTCCTTTTAACCTTAATGAACATACTAGTGTCATAGCAGCATGTAACATGGATTTAATCAAAAAAATTGTTTCTCAAAACTAAAAAAAATTTTTTGCTTATAAAACAAGTTTTTGATAATCTCCACCCTGGCAGGGTTTACCATACAGTATCTCCATGGTTCTCCTCCGAGGATAAAATATTAAGGAAGAAATAGTAGAATAATAATCACCATGTGAACAAATAGTTAACCTATTACCTGTTTTTTCCTCATTATGGTCTCTTAATATATTTTTCAACTCTGTAATACTATATTCTTTTTTCATATCCAGCAAAAACCTTACCCGGTTGTATCTTTTTTCACTAGAATCGTGTACTTTTTCCCCTTGTACGGAACCAGGTGTGTTTTTACTATAAACCGCGTTATAAGGTATATCCCACGGCGTCATCTCCCTAGTGAGATAATGATTCGTATTCACAATATACCCTCTACCATCATCATCATGTACACTCATATGGTTAGAAGTTAACTCTATAGATCTTAGATCTTCCTCTTTATCACCAATCAACAACAACGCACCACCTGCTCTTTTACTATTTTTTATAAAATCAACTGCTTCTTCAGTGGTTTTACAGTTTTCAAGCATTTCCTGGCACAATATAGATATGGGTATATTATAACATGGGTCATCCAACCCAAACGCATAGTTATAGCACACTACCAAACCATACTCATTTATACCAGCATGACACCCCGGGAGGGGTACCAAACTCGTATCAAGAGTACTATAACCATCATCAAGTATACAACGTCGTACTATCTGAAGCGGGAGAGAATCCTTGATATAATCAAAATTTTTAAAAATAACTAACTCCCCTAAATCATTTCTAAAGCTTTTAACTCCAAAAGAAGTACAACCCAGAGTGTATCTAATATTCAAACTCATATAACTCTCAAAAAAACAAGCGAGTTCTACTAACTTCAAATCTACCTCTGCACCATCAGATATACCTTTCATCCGGATACCCTGCTTAGGGTAAAATTTGTTTATATCCTTTCTAACATTTTTTGAACCCTTCTGTTTAAGGAACCAAATAAAAAAACTAGTAGGTACCCACCAAGGTTTTAAAATATGAAACTCTTCATCTCTTTTAACAACATCCAAAAAAACCTGGGTTAATTCTTTTGTCTCTCTACCCTGCTGCAAACCTACATCATAATGATCCCCTTTCAAATTATAGAGATCAACATCTTCATAACTCTGCATAATATTATACCAAGTTTTTACTAAATAACCTATTCGCTTTTAAACTCTCCCTCCCCACTTAAAATAAAAGAAAAAAAATTAAGAAAAACACCTCCTTAACTTAGTTCTTTACCGCTTCCAACCTTGTTTCTCTTTTTTTTATTTGATAATAACAGTTGATTTCCCTTTAACATATATTTTTGTTTTAGAAGTATTATCACTAACACATACAAACCCCAATCTTTCAAGACATCGAGATACTTTTTTTTCCATTTTTTCACACCAAACCCGATAAAGTTTTTTTTAGTACCAAATACAACAAACTAATATTATTTATCTGTTTAAATAGTATTTAAAATCTATGGTACAACTAACCACCATTCTTCTACCTAAAAAAATTTTTTTATTTGAGGAGTCTGGAAAAGAAGCGGAATCGGATGGGATGAAATAAACCCCCTTTGCTATTTTAACTCTAAATTTTTTTCCAGACCTCCCCAAAAGCATAGTAATAATTTTTTTGTTTATAAAACTATTTTCTTTTGGTACTTGGAAATTATTTGTGGATGAACGCAGCGTCTCTCCATAAGCGTGATACACATAGACAGTGATATAGCTTAAGGAGTATCAACAATTAACTTCGCAGTACCTTTCTTTTTTTCTTTTTGAAACTCTTCTAAGGTTTTTTGGTAATCATCTGGTAAAACAACATGTCTTTCTACCTCTCTCCATTCCAAACCATACTCTGAAAGTAGTTTTTTCACCATATCCGGAACCCTGGGTGCACAAAGAATACCACGGACATTAGCAGCTTCTACATCTTTTTTAACATCATTCACGTACATCCGTAGTTGATGAACAGCGCTAATACTTGCTAAACTACGTTTCACCTCAATCACAACAGGTGTATGGTTAACATCATAACCAAATAAATCAATCAATCCTGATTTCACATGTTTCTCACGTTTACATATACGAAAACCTTCTTCAATAACACTAGGGTTACTAATGATTTCATTAACAACATCTGCTTCCATACCAGATATCAATAGTTTAGCCTTATCATGGAGAACAGCAACAGTTACAAATTTAACCTCACGGAATGTAATCTTCATCTTTTCAGGTGGCCGTGTATGACGTGATCTAAGTATTAAAAAACCTTTTTCAACTTTAAATTCTGTTTTACTACCTGCAGGCTGCCAGTTCACAGGTTCACGCATGACAGGTTGATGAACAAGTACAGTCCCATCTTGTTTCACCATAACCACTCGCTCACCCCAATCAAGAAAAGAACGTGCCCGTCCATGGTAATCAACCATGCAATCACCAGCTAAAAGCAGAAGAGTTTTATCAGCCTGACATGTATGATGTTTTTCAATGAAACCCTTTGCATCAGATGGATCAGGATTCAAGATACTATAA
>QMTJ01000065.1 GCA_003651045.1 Thermoplasmata archaeon
CGAAACAGCAATACTACTCTACGATCATGGATTTACATCAATAGACGCCCTTTCCATAGCATCAACCAAAGACCTAACACGTATAGGAATCAAAAGAAGACAAGCTAAAAAAATAAAAAGAGAAATAGAGGAGAAGAAGTTTATAGAAGAAGAATCGAAAAAGGATCAAATAGTGGATGAAGAACTCACAGGTGAATATTTTATTGAAGAAGAGGAAGATATCGGTGAATCTATAGAATTAGATGAAAAGATCCTTGAACATGTTGAACCTGAAGAACACATGGAAGAGTTTTTTGAAGAAGAAACAACAGAGGAGATACCATTACCTGTCGGAGATGAAAACGTAGCGGTAGATGATGTTTTTAAGGATATACCTAGTATAGATGAGAAAATAGCTAAATTACTCATAGAGAATGGTATTACTTCTATAGAGACGCTCAAAAATAAAACAATTAAAGAATTAACAAAAATAAAAGGTATCAGAAGAAAAATCGCTAAGCAGATAAAAAAAGAAGTTGAAGGTTTAGCTGAGAAAAACATTTCTCCTGTGAATGAATCCTATGAACGCGATGAAAACCCGTATATAAAAGAAGAAGAAGACGAAGAAGAGGAATGGGAGTCTTTTGATGAAGAAAAACTCTCTGAGGAAAAAATAGAGGAAATTAAAGGTTTTAGACATGGTGATTACACCCTTTACGAGAGAGAAATTGAAACTAAAGATAACAAAAAACAGGTGGTACGTTTCTTTAGTAAAGCAGAACCTGAAGGGGCGAGACCAATTGAGTTACCAGAGGGGTACGAAGTAAAGGAAAACACAAAAACTGGTGTACCATATTTAAAAAAGAGAAGAAAAAAATAATTAAACATTACCACCCTCCCTCTTTTATTGTGTTTTTAACTAAATTTTTTTTATTTAAAAAACTTTTTTTTCAATTTTAAAGATCACTAAAAAGTTACGTAACATTTTTTATATACCTCTCTTGTTTGTATAATAGTAGTATTATGAGTTGGAATGGACCGTTAAACAAAATCGGTGAATTTAGATACGAAATACCTTCTACCTACAGAGGGGAGCATAATAATCTGAAGATGCAGACATCAGCGGTAATTTATGCTGATGAAAAAATGATTCCTTCTATAAGAGCTGATAATGCTCCTGAACAAACTGCTAACACAACGATGCTACCTGGTATAGTTGGTAAAGCATTAGCTATGCCTGATATACATTGGGGTTATGGTTTCCCCATCGGTGGTGTAGTAGCTACAGATATAGAGACTGGTGTAATCTCACCAGGAGGCGTAGGTTTTGATATCAACTGTCTTTCAGGAGACACATATATTTTACATGAACATGGTTACATAAAAAAGATAAAAGATTTTGAAGAAGATTGGTTTAAAGAAAAAATAAAGTGCGCAAATTTTGGTGAAAAAATTATAAACACTAAAGTAAACGCTTTTATGAAGTTTAAAACAAAGAAAAGAATCTATCAAGTTATAACAGAAAGTGGTAAAAAAATAACTGCAACTGAGGATCACCCTTTTTATACACCTAATGGAATGGTTAAACTAAAACACATCGAAAAAAATGAAAAAATAGCAGTTTTCCCATTCACTGGTGTAAAATTCACTAAACCCCGGGATAGCGTTATAATCTCTGAAAAAGATGTCTTAAAACTACCCATGAGAAAGGATCTTTCACAGGTGATAAATGAGCTAAAAAAAAGAGAGTTACTTCCGCTGAAGATGAACAATGAAAAACTCCCGTTTTTACTTAAAATAATGGGGTATATTTTTGGAGATGGTGGGATATATTTCACAGGTGATAAAGGAACAATATGGTTTTATGGTGAGACAGAGGATTTAGAAGAGATTAGACAGGATATAAATAAACTAGGGTACAATGCATCAAGGGTTTATGAGAGAGAAAGAAAGCATGAGATAAAAACGATGTATGATACTGTAAAGTTCAGACGAAGAGAAACAAGTATTAAAACAACAGCTTCAAGTCTTGCGATATTGTTAAGGGCATTAGGAGTTCCAGTGGGGAACAAATCTTCTCAAGAATATCTAATACCTCGTTGGGTTTTTAATTTAGAATTATGGCAAAAAAGATTGTTTTTAGCTTCATTTTTTGGTGCAGAATTATCATCACCATCTACTATCACAAGACACGGTTATAATTTTTATTCACCTATTCTTTCTATGAATAAAAAAGAAGAGTTTTTAGAAAACGGGAAGCATTTTCTCAATCAAGTAAGAGATCTTCTAAGTGAGTTTAACGTAAAATCTTCTCTTATAAAAGAGCGAAGAGAATATGTAAATAAAAATGGAGAAGTTTCTTATAGGGTTAGATTAAGAATCAACTCTACAGCTGATAACCTGTTGATGTTATGGAGTAGAATCGGGTTTGAATATAATAAAAAACGTCAACATCTAGCGAATATAGCTGTTCAATATCTGGAGTTCAAAAATAGAGTTTTAAGAGAAAGAAAAGAAGCAGAAAAAACTGCTAAGAAGATGAAAAAAACTGGTTTGGATATTCAGCAGATATGTGATAAACTTGAATCTAAATTTGTAAATCGTAGATTTATTGAGAGATCTATATATAATGGACGGAAAACATTACCACGAGTAGCGTATGTTTTCCCTATTTTCAATGAGTTTTTACAGGAGAAAACTTTTGGACTTGGGATGTCTGGTCTTATTTGGGATAGAATAGAAAAGAAGACTTTGGTGGAACTACCTGATGAATATGTATATGATTTTAATGTCGCGGATAAACATCATAATTTTATCGCAAATAATTTCGTTGTTTCAAACTGTGGTGTTAGACTAATTCGGACGAATATTTTTATAGATGATTTATCAAAGGATAAAATCAGGGATTTGATTGATGAAATGTTTAAAAATGTTCCTTCAGGTCTTGGTTCTCAGGCTAAGATTAGATTCAGCAGAAGCGAGCTCGATGAAATTCTAAAAAGTGGTGCTCGTTTCCCAGTTGAAAAGGGATATGGTTGGGATGAAGATATAAAGTTTTTAGAAGAGAATGGTTGTCTTGATTATGCAGATCCATCTAAGGTTTCTGATAGAGCTATACAGAGAGGTTTGTCCCAGGTTGGGTCTCTAGGTGCTGGTAATCATTTTCTTGAAGTTCAAAAGGTTTCAGAAATCTATAATCCTGATGCTGCTAAAGTTTTTGGTATAAAAAATAAGGGTCAGATAATAGTTATGATTCATACAGGTAGCCGTGGTTTTGGTCATCAAGTTTGTACCGATCACCTCCGTGTTTTGGAGCAGGCTGTTAGGAGATACAATATCTGGCTTCCTGATAGACAACTTGCTTGTGCACCTATAAACTCTAAGGAAGGAGAGGATTATTTAAAAGCTATGGCTTGCGCTGCGAACTTTGCATGGGCGAACCGGCAGCTTATTGTTCACTGGGTGAGAGAATCTTTTGAAAAAGTGTTAAATGATACTGCTGAAAACATGGATATGGGTATAATCTATGATGTCTGCCACAACATAGCTAAAATTGAGGAACATATAGTAGATGGTAAAAAAAGAAAAGTATGTGTACATCGTAAAGGAGCAACACGTGCTTTTGGACCAGATAATCCAGAGTTGCCTTTGAAATATCAGGATACTGGGCAACCTGTGTTAATACCTGGTGATATGGGTACAGAGAGTTACCTGTTACATGGTACAAGAGAATCTGAAGAAACATTTGGCTCTACTTGCCATGGTGCAGGTCGTGTGTTATCACGGCATCAAGCACTTAAAAAATGGCGTGGTGAACAAGTTGTTAAAGAACTAAAAGAACGCGGTATATATGTTCATGCTGCTAGTATGAAAGTTGCAGCTGAGGAATCACCAGATGCATATAAAGATATTAGAAACGTTGTAGATATAGTACATGGAGCAGGTATATCAAAGAAAGTAGTGAAACTTGTACCCCTTGGTGTGGTAAAAGGATAAAAAAAGAGTATCTTTTCACCAATTAATTTTAAATGTTAGAAAATGTATGTAGGTATAGTGGATGGTGATGCATTTGAATGATGTTAAAATATGTGATTTTAAGGAAGTAGACTTAAAAGATGCTATAGTAATAGCCGGGTTCCCCTCAATAGGTTTAGTCAGTACAATCGCTGCTAACTATCTCATAGATGCTTTAAATCTTAAACAAATAGGTTGTGTAACTTCATCACAGTTCCCTGCACTATCTGTAGTACATACAGGTGAACCACTTTCACCTGTTCGAATCTACGCAGGTGTCCAAGGAGTTAATAAAAAAATCGTTGTATTTGTATCAGAGTTTAAACCTAAACCCAACTTGATAAACGCGATATCTGAAGAGATCATGCGATGGGTTACTAAAAAAAACTGTAAACTACTTATTTCACCTGAGGGTATGGTTGTAGAAGGTAAATCACCAGCAGAGGAACAAAATGTCGAAGCATATGCTATAGGTTCTACAGAAAACGCTAGGAATATGCTAATGTCACATAACATTGCACAGTTTAAAAATGGTATAATAGCTGGTGTCTCAGGTGTTTTACTCAACATGGGTAAACAAAACAATTTTGATGTAATCTCTATATTAGCTGAAGCACATCCAAACTATCCAGATGCAAGAGCAGCAGCTGCTGCTATCAATGTTATAGCGTTGATAATGGGTGTAGAAATAAACGTGACACCACTCTATGAAGAATCAGAACGTATAGAGAAACAGCTTCAGAAATTCCACAAACAGGCTAAGCCAATGGTTTCTGCTACACAAGCACCGCAACCTAGTATGTATGGATAAAAAAAGTAATTTCTTTTTAAAAATTCTCATTTTTTTTCTTTCCAAAAAAACCTTAAAGTATTTTTTATTGTGATATTTTTGAAAAAACTATGAATAAGATACCAAAGACACACCCTCGCTATTTTTCGCTGATGATAAGAGAAAAACTATCACGTGGTATGAAAAAAGGTTTAGTACATGAAACTGGGCTTATAGCACATGGACGTGGTGAAGCTTTTGACTATTTAATAGGTGAAAAAACTATTTCCTATGCTGAGGAAGCGGAAAAAACAGCAGCAGCGGTATTGTTACATGCGGAAAAACCAGTTATTTCGGTTAATGGTAATGTTGCAGTGCTTGTACCAGAGGAGTGTATTAGTTTAGCGAGATGTATCCCTGCTGAAATTGAGGTTAACCTTTTTCATAGAACCATAGAGCGTATGAAAAAAATCGTTAAAGAACTTGAAACATATGGTGCAAAAAAAGTATATGGTCTAAAAGGTGATGCACGTATACCTGGTTTAGATCATGACCGTGGTATTTGCGATAGAGAAGGGATTTTTTCTGCTGATGTCGTTCTTGTTCCACTAGAGGATGGAGATAGATGTCAGGCTTTAAAAAACATGGGTAAAACTGTTATAGCTATTGATTTGAATCCTCTTTCTAGAACTGCTAGAACTGCAGATATAACAGTAGTTGATAATGTGGTAAGGGCAATTCCTAATATTGAAAAATGGGTTAAAACTCTGAAAAACATGGATGATAGTGTTCTTATGGATATGATAGAATCCTGGGAGAACAATGAAATGTTGAAAAATGTATTATCTTTTGTTTCTAAGCGATTAGAAACATTATATGATGATTAAGTTTTTTTAACATAAGATATAGGATACTTATTGGTTTTTTTCTATTTTTGACATATTGTCCCATAAATTATATAAACCATAAGTGGGACAGATAATATTTAGCATGATTTAATTGAGTTGTATTTGTTTGGTGTCTAAAAAAAGGGAGTGTTGTATGATATGAAGAAAATCACAAAAAGACTCCAGACTCTTGTAAAAGATAGAAAAACACCTATGGTTGTGATTAAGCAGGGTAGTATAAAACCTGTGCGTAAGAATACAACTAGTAGTAGTTATGAGAGTTACAGTTATTATAGCTATAACACCTGATTTGATAAACTAAAAAAAATTGTAGGTTTTATTTTTTCCATTTCTTTTTTTTTCACTATTTTACTAAGTAAGAACAAAAACAAGGGGGTTATGGAAGTAGTATTACTTTAGAAAAGACTAAATCTATTTGTTTGATTACAGATGAGTATATGGATTCTTATAGGACGCATTATTCAGTTGATGTCAGTAGTAGTGATTATGGTAAATCTATAACTGTTGCTGGCTGGGTTGAGGATATACGTAATATTGGTTCTATTGCTTTTGTTATACTTCGTGATCGGAAGGGGACGCTTCAGGTTACAGTTTTTAAAAAAGATAAACCTGATGTTTTTAAAGAATTGGTTGATCTTCCTCGTGAATCTGTTATAGCAGTTAGGGGTGTTTGTAA
>QMTJ01000066.1 GCA_003651045.1 Thermoplasmata archaeon
CGAAATCTAGGAAAATCCTTGTATCATTATCTTCTAGGAGGATTTTGTTTCCACCTATTTCGTTTACTCCCCCATAAAACGTTAACTTTACCAGTTTTATCACCAGAATAGTCTTTTGAACAACAATAGGGTAAATAAATTTTATTACATAATTTATAACAAAAAATAAGTGGAAATGTTTTTTTTATTTCTTTCTCTCACGAGCAAGTACACGTGCGCGTTGTCCCACTACAAATAGTTTAGCTATAAATGTTATCTCATTTGCTTCTTCTTTACTAGAGACTTGCCCGACTATTAACATTAGTTAAACTATTTGTTTTAATGGTTTTAAAGCATTGTTGTACAAATGTTACCAGTAATGAAGTAATAATGGTTAATATGGCTTTTACAGGCTTATTTTAGTAAGCGAAACTAATAAAACAGATGTGTTCATTCAATGGTTGTAAGGGTGTCGTTCTTTATGACTGAGATAAATATAAGCGACATGCTTACAAATTATGATAAAAAAAACCTTACCATTACTACGGTTTGTTCACATTCAAGTCTGCAGATTTTTAACGGTGCTCGTAAAGAAGGTTTTAAAACACTTGGGATAGCCGTTGGTGAGATAAAAAGGTTTTATGATGCCTTCCCTTTGGGGAAACCTGATGAGTTTTTCATCGTTGACAACTATAAAGATATATTACGATACACTGATGAGCTAAGTGAGAAAAACGTGATTATTATACCTCATGGCTCTTTTGTTGAATACTTGGGTGCTAAAAATTTTTTAACTCTTGATCTACCGACTTTTGGTAACCGGAAGGTATTGTTATGGGAATCTGACCGTAGGAAGGAACGTAAGTGGTTAGAAGAAGCTGGTCTTACGATGCCTCAGGAGATTAAAAACCCTGAAGATATTAATCAACCTGTTATTGTTAAGTATCATGGTGCAAAGGGTGGTAAAGGGTTTTTCATTGCAAAGACTTATGATGAATTTCAGAGGCGTATTGAGAAAAACAAGAAGTTTACTATTCAAGAGTTTGTAATGGGTACCCGTTACTATTTACACTATTTTTATTCACCTATTCAGGATAATGCATATAAACTTAGTAAAGGTAGTTTACAGTTGTTGTCAATGGATCGTCGTGATGAGACAACCATTGATGAAGTTCAACGTCTTGGTAGCATCGCAGAGCTTGAAGAACTTGGTATCCATCCAACGTTTGTTGTAACTGGTAATATTCCTATTGTGATGCGTGAATCACTTTTACCTAAGGTTTTTGAAATGGGTGCTGCTGTTGTTGAGAAATCCATTGATCTTTTTGGTGGAGTAATTGGTAGCTTCTGCCTTGAAACTGTGGTGACTGAAGAACTTGAGTTTAAAGTCTTTGAAATCTCTGCTCGTATTGTCGCTGGTACTAACCCCTATATATCGGGTTCACCATATTCTGAACTTATTCAACCAGATTTATCCACCGGGCGACGTATTGCTCAGGAGATAAAATACGCCAGTAAGAAAGATTTATTAGGTGAAATTTTGAGTTAAAAAAACATCGGGGAGTAATATTTTGTATTATGTTGACTATTATTTTAGCTGAATCAGAGTTAGAACGTATACCCTTTCAAATCCTATCACACCCTGCTATTATATCATATGCAAAAAAATTAAATAAAAAAACAGAGCGGTTAATCCTCGATTCAAGTTTTCATCATAGTGCACTGAGAAAAATACCAGAAGGTAATAGACGTGGTAGACCAGATATTGTTCATATTTTTTTATTAACTACTCTAGAGTCTATTGTTAATAAAAGAAAACATCTGAAAGTTATTGTTCATACTAGAAATAATGAAGCAATATATATTCATCCTGAGACAAGGTTGATGAGGAATTATACAAGATTTATTGGTTTAATGGAACAACTCTTTGAAAAAAAGAAGATAAGTAGTGATGACAAAAACTTGCTTGAAATGTATAAAAATGTTCCTCTTGAAGAAATAGTTGAAAGAGAAAAAAGTGATTTTGTAATTGCTTTTTCACCTGAGGGAGAAAAAGTAAGACTTCTAGACTATTTTAAAAATTTAGAAAAGAAAAACTGTAAAGACCTGTTATGTATCATCGGTGGGTTTCCACATGGTGATTTCCATTGTGATATTAAAAAATATGTGGATGAAACAATCGCGATATATGATAAGCCCCTGTCAGCTTGGACTGTAGCAAACGAGGTTTTAGTAAACTATGAAAATATTTTCCTAAATAAAAAGTAGTTTAAAATCTTGATTTGAAAAAAAATTGTTTTTATTTTGTTGTTTTACATAATGTAACCATTATAGCTATTTGAGCCCACATACGGTTTTCTGCTTCATCAAAGATTACAGATTGTGGACCATGTGCAACTTCCTTGGTAACCTCATAACCATAATAAGCAGGGAGACAATGCATAAATATTGCATCAGGTTTAGCCTGTTTCATTAATTCTCTGGTAACCGTGTATCCTTTGAAATCTTTCAATCTTTGTTCTTTTTCAGATTCGTCACCCATAGAAACCCATGTATCCGTTGCAACTACATCAGCGTTCTTTGTACATCCTTCAACCTTGTCTGTTATCTCTACTCGTATAGGAAATTTTTTTGCCTCAATCACATAATACTCATCTGGCCAATATTTCCTGGGTGAAACAATCTTTATATTCATACCAGCTATTCCACAACCCAACAGATATGAATGAGCCATGTTGTTTTTACCATCACCAATGTAGACGAAATTAAGTCCTCTGAGTTTTCCTTTATGTTCTCTTATTGTCATAAGATCAGTTATTACTTGACAAGGATGCTCTTTATCATCTAATCCACTTATTACTGGTACTGTTGCATATTTAGCTAGTTTTTTCATGTCATCGTTGCTCATAGCACGATACATGATCAAGTCAACATAACGTGAAAGCACAAGAGCTGTATCCTCAATAGTTTCTCCACGGCCTAGTTGTATATCGTTTTTACCAAGGAAAATAGCATGCCCCCCTAGCTTGGTCATACCTGTTTCAAAACTAACACGTGTACGTGTACTACTTTTTTCAAAAATCATACCAAGTGTTTTACCTTTTAACAACTCTATATTTTCACCTTTTTTTGACTGTTTTTTTAGTTTTATACCAAGATCAATTATTTCTTCTAAGTCATCTTTTACGTCAAGCATTGATATAAGATCTCGTTTCATAGGATGGAAGAATAAACTTTCTTTCTTTAAAAGTATCGCTAGTGGGTAAACTCTATATTTGTAAAATATATTATAAAAAAACGTTGAACTTAGAATGGGTGTTGACCTAGGGGATTTATTTAAAAAAGAAAAAATTTCATTTAAAGATCTTCATGATAGAGTTATCGCTATCGATGCGTATAATGTTCTTCATCAGTTTCTATCCACGATAAGACAGAGAGATGGAACACCACTCAAAGATGCAAATGGTAGGATAACCTCTCATTTATCAGGTCTTCTATATCGTACAGCAAATCTTGTTGAAGCAAGAATAAAACCAGTTTATGTTTTTGACGGTAAGCCTCATCCTTTAAAAGCAAAAACACTTGAGGAACGATTAAAACGCAGGGAGTTAGCTGAAAAAGAATGGAAAGAAGCACTTGAAGCAGGTGATCTCGTAAAAGCCAGGGTAAAAGCACAACAAACCTCTCGTGTAACAGATGAAATCATACAACAAAGTAAAGAGTTATTAGATGCACTTGGTATCCCATATATACAAGCACCAGGTGAGGGAGAAGCACAAGCAAGTTATATGGTGAAAAAAGGTGACGCTTATGCCGTAGGTTCTCAAGACTACGACTGCCTACTCGTTGGATCACCAGTTCTCATCCGTAACCTCACCTCATCCGAGAGGAGAAAACTACCGGGTAAACAAGCATATGTAAAAGTCAACCCTGAATTAATCAGGTTAAAACCAAATCTTAAAACACTTGGAATAACACATAAACAACTCATAGACATGGCAATACTTATCGGAACAGATTTCAACGACGGAATCAAAGGCATAGGGCCTAAAAAAAGCCTAACTTTGATAAAAAAGAATGGTAACGTGGAAAACGTCCTCGCCACCATCGGTGTTGAAAACCCACCGACACTGGAAGAAATAAAAGAAATAAGGAAAATATTCCTCCAGCCAAAAGTAACAAATAACTACTCGTTACGCTGGAATCCACCTGATAAAGAAAAAGTCCTACATATTTTATGCGATCAACATCAATTTACACAGGAACGTGTAGAAACAGTTTTAGAAAAATTTTCCAACATCGACAACATAATAAAACAAAAAACATTATTTTAACTATTTAAGAGAGAAGGCTTTGTACATTAATCCATGTCAATCCCTGGGTTACACAATAATTATTATTTTCAAATATTGTAAACTTTGGCACCATAATTAAGCAAGCAAAAAGATAAATTAGTAGAGTAATTAAGGATGCTAATTAATAATTTAATAGCCTAGTCTAATAAGAGATTTTTTTCATTTTTATAAAAAATGATGCCAATAGAAGCATAATTAAGTCTTATTTGATTTTTTTATTTTCTATATAGAAATGCTATCATCTTTTAAAATAGAAGTTGAAAAAATTTAGTTGAGAAAAAAATTGTATAATTTTAAACACCTGGCTATTTATTGTTTTATCTCTTGGCATAACAACAATTAAAGGATCTGACCAGCTGCTCTCCATTCCATCATCAGTTTTTACCTTCACCCTGATCGGATACGTTCCATAGCCCTTCCAATCTTTTTGCCCAACCCATTTATGTGAAACAGTACATGTTTCTCCTGATTTATATGGTCCTATCCATCCAGTTGTAAAGCCGTCTCCCCAGTCCCATAAATAGTATATATCTTTACCAGAGGGTTCAACTGCAGTTGATGAATAAGAATATGATTTATCAACAGCCCCTTTCTCAGCACCTTCAGGTTTAGTTGGTTTATAGTCAAGTGGAGGGAAAACCTTCATTAAAACGATGTTATAGGTATCAGAATCTATCGAATCATTAACACTTCCAACAATAACATAACCTCCATCAGAGGTTTCAATTACACAACTCCCCCAATCCTCGTTATCAGTGGGATAAAAAGTATTCCAATTTATATTCCCATATTTATCAAAATTTATTAAACAAATATCATCATCTATCCCCTCACTGCTATCTTTTACTAACTCAAAACTTCCAGTTACTAAATAATTACCCTCTCTAGTGGAAAATAAATTATTACCGACTTGTTCATAAAATCTTCTTCCAATAAGTTTTTCCCATTCAATATCGCCTTCACTATCTGTTTTAACAAGCCATATATCCCAATCAACTGCTGAATATCTTACAATTCCCTGTTCTGCTGTAAATAAATAACCCCCATCATCAGTTTGAATAACTGTTCCTCCAGTGTCATAAGAGTGAGATGATGTTGGAAACACTTTTATCCACTCCTGATTACCAAGACTATCTGTTTTTATCAAAACAACATCTGTCCAACCTGATGTATCAATAGAAGTTTCTCCTAAAACAATATATCCTCCATCATTTGTTTGATAAGAACTAACCCCTGAATCAATCATATAGTCACCTTCTCCAAAATTTTTCTCCCATAGAAAATTACCATTTGAGTCTACTTTTACTATGTAAATTTGCTCACCCAACAGTTCCTCATTGATATAAGTGCTTCCAGTTAAAAGATAACCGCCGTCATTTGTTTGAATAACATTTAAACCGTAGTCTGTATTTTCTCTTCCAAAGGTTTTTTCCCATTGGATATCTCCATTTTTATTTATTTTAATAAGCCAGGCGTCACATTGATTTACATCTTTATTTCCCGCAATAATGTATCCACTGTCTCTAGTTTGGATTATACAGTGTGCAACTCCATTATCAAATTCTTTTTCCCATTGTTTAACACCATTAGAATCAGTTTTGATCAACCAAATACTATGATTTACAAAAACTCCTACTTGTTTAGTTCCTAAAACTAATAAACCTTTATCATCTGTTTCTAAAACATAACTTCCACATTCATCTACATCTTCAGAACCAAAAGTTTTTATCCAAGTTGAACTGTTCTGAGTATTCAAAACAGATTCATTCTGAATTTTATTTCCAGAAATTTGTGGTATAAAACATACTGAAATCAATATGGCTACTAACCCAGTTGATATAATTATTTTATTTTTTACCATATTTATCCACCCA
>QMTJ01000067.1 GCA_003651045.1 Thermoplasmata archaeon
AAAAAAAACAAAGGTTTTTTTCTGATTTTGCCGCGGTAACTCAGCTGGGAGAGTGCACGGCTGAAGACCGTGATGTCGAGGGTTCAAATCCCTCCCGCGGCATAAAAAAAATTTTTTAAACTTGTTTTTTTTCTCATTTTATCAATCACCTGCATATTTAGGTGCATATAAAATATAAATATTAATAAATATATTAAAAAAAGGAGAGAGAAGACTATAGGATGGGATACTGTATGGAGAAAAAAATACTAAATGGGATAAAAGTTGTTGACTTCCTTAGAAAACATGAGTTACGTTTTAACCCGCACCCTTGGTCGAACCCTAAACATCTAACTAGTAAGGGTTTAGTTAGTCGGAAGATAGAAGATGGTTTCGTAGATTTACATTCAGAGGTTGTAACAAAAGTAGATGCCTTGCTTGCTGAGTTAGAAAAAGAACAAATAGATGAACAGGAAGATCCTGAGACAGTAAAAACAGATGATGAAACAGTAGCATTTAGTCCTATGAAGATACTATATAGTTTAAAAGATGCTATTAAGAAATAGATTCCAGGAGAAATATTTATTTTATTGTTTAGGGTTTAAAGGTTTATTATTTAAAAAAAAAGAAAAGAGTCAGATATTTATCTAAAAAATTTATATACTGAAACCTTGTTAACAGGGTACTGGGATGCTCTAGCAGTGAGACTGGTTTGCTGGAGTGGATGGGTTAACCAGTGTTGGTTGTTTAAGCTTGGTTTAAAAAAGGAAATTAGATAGGAGGAAGGGATGTAATCTTGTATCTTAAAGAAGTTCAAATGGAGAATTTTAAATCTTTTGGTAAAAAACTTACGGTACCGTTTTTCCCGGGTTTCACTGCTATAACTGGTCCTAATGGTTCTGGTAAAAGTAACATAGCTGATGCTATATTATTCGTCCTAGGTCCTAAAAGTTCAAAGGTTATGCGCGCTGAAAGGCTTACTGATCTTATTTTTAATGGTGGGAAGAAACAAAAAAACCCTGCTAAATATTGTAAAGTCTCACTAGTTTTTGATAACACTAGCCGTAGGATGCCTGTTGATTCTGATGAAGTTGTTTTAACGAGGATGATAAAACGTGCGCCGTTGAAAAACGACCCTGAGAACTACTACAGCCGTTTTTATATTAACAACCGTCCTGCTACATATTCTGATTTTGTAAATGTTCTTCTTCATGCACGTGTAGCTGGTGGTGGGTATAATATTGTTAAACAAGGTGACGTTACTAACCTTATAGAGATGGGATCCATAGAGAGGAGACGTATAATTGATGATATAGCTGGTATCAGCGATTTTGATAATGATATCAAAAAAGCTGAAAAAGAAAAAATAGAAGTAGATAGTAACCTAGAACGTATAAGGATTATTTTAAACGAGATAACTAGTCAAATAAGGCAGCTTAAAAAAGATCGAGATGAAGCATACCGGTACAAGGAGTTAAAAGATCAACTATACGAAATCAAGGCTAAAATCGCGTTGAAAAAGAAACAAGATATAGAAGCGCAGATAGCTGAGGTTAACAAACAAATTCAGTCATATGAAAACGAACGTAGTAAAATAGAGAGAAAAAGTAGAGAACTAAAAGAACAATACAACAAAGTACGGGAGGAACTCACGGAGGTAGAGAAAAAAATAGTTGAAACCGGTGGAGATGATGTAAAAGAAGTAAAAGAAAAAATAGAAAACCTACGTGGTGAAGAAATCAAAGTTGAGGAACGTATCAACTATTTAAACGATGAAATACTCGAGCTACAGGAGGAACAAAAAAAGTTTAAAACAAACCTACAAGAGGTTGAAAAAGAACTAAATGAATACTATGTAGAAAAAGAAGAACTTGAGAAACAAATAAATGAAAAACAAACCCTGTTTAGAGAAAAAGAAAAAGAATACCAGTCTGTGAAAAAAGATGTTGAACAATCAGATGATAAATCAATGGACTTGGCGCATGAACTTGCAAAGATGCGTGAAGAATATAATGAGAAAAACAGTGAAATCCATGAGTTTAAACTTAAACGTGATCGTTTAACAGATAAAATCGAAAAACTTGAGTTACATATCGCTGAGATAGAGGAGACAAAAAATACTTATGAGTTCGAACTAAAAGATATCAATTGGCAGATTGAAGAATATCAGAAAAATTTTAAAGAAAAAAACAAAGAGTTAAAAGTTTTAGAGAAAAAACTTTTTGAAAAAAAGAAAAAAGAAGCAGAGTTAACAGAGGAACTCACAGGTTTAGAAAAAACCATACTGAAGTTGCAACGTGAACAGTCGAAACTACAAGCAGAATATGATGTACTGCAGTCTATGCAGAGTAAATACAACAGGGCTGTGAATGAGGTTTTAAAAGCACGTGATAACAAAATGTTAACAGGGGTTCATGGTACAATCGCTGAGTTAGCCACAGTAGATGAAAAATACAAAACCGCTATAGAGATAGCAGCTGGCTCCCGTATGCAGTCTATAGTCGTAGATAACGATAATGTCGCAGCAGAGGCTATCAAGTTTTTACAGAAAGAAAAACTTGGTAGAGCAACGTTTCTACCTTTGAATAAAATGGTAACTGGTAAACCACGTGGTAAAGCTTTAATGGTGGTTAAAGACCCGAAGAGTCATGGTTTCGCGATTGACCTGGTTAAATTTAGAGAAGAATACAGAGGTGCTTTCTGGTATGTATTTGGTGACACGGTTATAGTTGATAGTTTAGATGATGCACGGCGGTTGATGGGTGGTGTACGACTTGTTGATTTGAAAGGTACACTAATCGAATCTAGCGGTGCGATGATAGGTGGCAGCGTCTCAGAGATGCGTTTAACATTTAGGAATATCGACTTGGGTAAACTAGATGAAGTAACTCAGAAGTTGCATGAGGCAGTAAAACATCAAGAGGAGATCTCAACGCAGTTATCAGAGTTGAAAAAAGAAATAAAAAACCTTGAAGATAAACTGCAGAGTATCAAAATAGAAGGAGATGTACAATTACAGGTTAAAGAATTAGATGTTAAAAAGAAGGAATTCATACAGAGGTTAGAGGTTTTAAACAAAGAACTCAATGTGAAAACTGAGGAGAAAGAAAAAATAGAAAAAGAAAAAAATGAGATAGTTTACAGGATAAAAGAATACGAGAAACGTTTACAGGAGTTAGAGGCTGCTAAAGAAGAAAAAGGACAGCTGCTTTTAAAAAGAACAAAAAAAGAATTATCGCAGAAAGTAAGAGAACTAGAAGGAGAGGTTTCAAAGCTTCAGGAAACTATTTTGACTTTGAACTCTGAAAAAACAGCGGTTGAGAAAAAAATTGAGATTCTAAATGAGAAAAAAGAAGAAATAACCTCTGAGTTTGAAAAAAGAGAAAAAACAATTGAAGAATACAAGAAATCGATAGAGGAGTTGAAAAAATCACGTTCTAGCTACCATGATCAGTTGAATGCTCTTTTAAAAGTTGAAGAAAAAATAACTAGTGAAATAAAAGATTTAACGTTGAAACGCGATAGAATCTATAAGAAAGCTGTTTCTATTGAAAACGAGCTTGATAAAATAAATACACGAATGGAATCCTATTATGATTTGATATCAAGAGCAGAATATAGACTGCCGACTCTTGAAGAAACAGTTAAAGAACTTGAACAAGAGTTGAAGCTTTACAATGTCGAAATCACTGATAAAAAACTACCGAATGTTGAATCGTTGAAGGATTCAATGCGTGTTATAGAAGAAACTATGCAGGAGCTTGAACCAGTGAACATGCGAGCGTTAGAGGAATACGAGCATCAAAGTGAACGTAAAAAGAAACTAGAGGAGGATATTAAACATTTAAAAGAACAGAAGAAAAACCTGTTGAAACTAGTAGATGAAATAACTGAAAAGAAAAAAGAAAGATTTTATGAAGTATTTAACGCGGTTAATAAAAACTTTAAAGAAATCTATGCAGAGCTTTCAGAGGGTGGCGAGGCAGAGTTACAACTTGAGGATCCTGATAACTTGTTTGAAAGTGGTTTAACAATCAAGGCTAGGCCACGTGGTAAAAAAGTTTTACTACTCTCCGCGCTCTCCGGTGGTGAAAAAAGTATTGCCTCGTTAGCGTTTATTTTCGCTATACAACGATACGATCCCAGTCCGTTCTACGTGCTTGACGAAGTAGATATGTTCCTAGATGGAGTAAATGCTGAAATAGTTTCTAAAATGGTTAAACAAAACGCACGTGATTCACAGTTTATAATGGTAACCCTTCGTAAAATAGCTCTTAAAGAAGCAGATCACATCTATGGTGTCACTATGCGTGAAAACGGGGTGTCAGAGATGATAGGTAACATTGATCCATCTACTGTTGGACCACAAGGAGAAATCAACATAAATAGAGGAGGAGGAACCATTGGAGCATCCTGAAATAGAATACGATGTTATAAACCATTTATTATTCCATAAATCACTCATTGATGAACAAAACAATACAGAGAAGATCAACTACTACGAAAACATGCTTAGAAAAATTAGAGAAGGAGAACACATAACAATAGAAGACCCATTTGATAAATCTATAGCGCTTGCTTTTGAACTAGTGATACAGCAGCATCTAAACCCATGGGATATAGACCTAGTAAAATTTTCAACAATGTACATGAAAAAAGCTCGAGAAGAAAAAATTGATTTAATCACAGCAGGTCGTATAATATACATGGCATGGAAAGTACTAAAACTACAGAGTGACGATCTACTACTGATCATGAAAACACAACAACAAGAAGAAGAGGAATATACTTCATTCAACTGGGATGACCTACCTGTTTCAGAGATGTGGCTCACTGAAAACGACCCATACTCCTATACCAACCTACTGATGAAAACACCAGAGCCACCATTAGACGTACCAGTTAGACGAGAAAACAAACGTAAAGTAACACTCATAGAACTACTAGATGCCTTCAACCAGGCTAAAAAAGAAGCAGAGGAATACCAACTAATAGAACAACAACGCAGAGAAGAAAGAGAAAGACTAACACAACTAGCTAGGAAACGCATGAAAGGAACAACAGTTGAAGACCATCTAGAAAAAGACATAGCCACAGTATGGGAAAAAATCAAAAAATTCCCAAAAAAAACCATGTCTCTACTAGACCTATGCGAAAAAAAAGAACGAGAAGAAATAATAAAAGTCCTAATATCAATATTATTCCTCGCATATGACAACAAAATAATAGTATACCAAAAAAGATTCCCATATGGAAAGATATTTATTAAAAACATAGGATATAGTTAACAAAAAAAAAAGCTTTTAACAGGTGTACAAAAACCTATGAGTACAAAAGAAGAAAAACGTATAATTGAATCCATACTCTTCTCCGCGAGTAAACCCGTGAGTATAAACGAAATCAAAGAAACAACAGGTTTAAACACAAAAAAAATCAAAAAAACACTAGAAGAACTAATTGAAGACTACAATGTTAAACGTAAAAACGAAACCAGCATGGAAATAATAAAAGCAGGTGACAAATACACGATGCAGCTGAAAAAACAATACACAGACAAAACAATCATGATCACACAGCCGGAGATAGAAAAACATCTACTCAAAACATTAACACTCATCGCGTTTCATCAACCATTAAAACAATCAAACCTACGTAGAATGATAGGAACCAAAGCCTATGAACACGTGGATCAACTAGCGTCAATGAAACTTATACATACCAAAAAACATGGGACAACAGAAATGCTTACAACAACAAAACTGTTCCCAGAATACTTTGGAATAGACGCTACAGACCCAGAGGAGATAAAAAATTTTCTCATGAAAAAAACAATAGAAAAAACAAAACAACAACGATAAATAATAAAAAAAAAAGTCCTCCCCCCTCAGCCTTGGGTAACAACTGTTAAAGAACCCTGGTAACAGTTGTACAATAAGAGTTTTTAAAGGGTTTTTACAAACGTTATATTTAGAGTTTGTTAGAAAAAAAGAGGGGAGAAAAAACTCTTTTTTTTCTCATCCTTTCACCTCCTCTCCTTACCACCTCCAAATTCTCCCCTCTCATTCTAACAAACCTCTTTTATGGTTTTCATTTCCCAAAAATGTTAAACTGGTTTTTTTATATTAAAAAAAATATTTTATACATGAACATATACATAAACAATATTTTTTTAAGAGCATCCTATAAGTTATCAACAACTAACTCTA
>QMTJ01000068.1 GCA_003651045.1 Thermoplasmata archaeon
AACCATAGATGCACCGTGTCCTATCAGGCAGTCTCGTTCCATTTCTCCAAATCTAAGTCCTCCTTCTCGTGCTCGTCCTTCTGTTGGTTGTCTCGTTAAAATCTGTACCGGTCCACGTGAACGTGCATGTATTTTACCAGCTACCATATGATGTAGTTTCTGATAGTATATACATCCAACAAAGATATCGCATTCAAGTGGTTTCCCTGTTTCACCATTATACAGTATTTCTTTTCCATTATGTTTAAAACCGTTTTTAACTAAGAGATCTCTTAATACTTTCTCAGGCTCTCCACTAAACGCAGTACCATCGACGATTCTACCTTCAAGTGCTCCTACTTTTCCACCTATCATCTCAAGAACATGCCCAACAGTCATACGGCTAGGGATTGCGTGCGGGTTGATTATAAGATCAGGGGTTATACCATACTCGTTAAAAGGCATATCCTCCTGTGGAACTATTAATCCGATAACTCCCTTCTGGCCGTGTTTACTTGCAAACTTGTCGCCATATTCTGGTATTCGCTCCTCTCGTACTGTGATTTTTACCATACGTGAACCATTTACTGACTCTGAAAGCATGACTTTGTCAACAGTTCCTCCTTCTCCATGTTGGACTGTTACAGATGTTTCTCTTCTTTTTTGAGGTGTCAAGAAATCAGTTGGTTCCTCAAGGAAACGAGGTGGCGAGGTTTTACCTATTAAAACATCACCGCTTTTAACATCACATTCTGGAGAAATAAGACCATCCTCATCAAGATTTACATATGCTTCTTCACTTCTAACCCCTCGGCAATCTGGGTCAGGGACTTCAAAATGATCCTCCTGACCACCAGGGTATCGTTTTTCTTCACTATTATATGTTCTGAAGAAACTACTTCGTCCTATACCACGTTCTATACTAGATTTACTCATAACAAGTGCATCTTCCATGTTGTATCCTTTATAAGACGCAACTGCTACTATGAAATTTTGACCTGCTGGTCTCTCATTAAATTTTATATATCTAACAGGATGAGTCTGAACAATCGGCGTTTGAGGATAATGTAACAGATGCCCTCGTGTATCTGGTCGTATTCTATAGTTTGATGCACCAAAACCAAGGGATTGTTTACCCATACCAGCTCCCATAGTAATCCTTGGAGAGGAGTTATGCTCTGGATATGGGACAAGTGATGCTCCTATACCAAGTATACACATAGGATCCATTTCCATATGTGTATGTTCAGGTGTAATATCTTCTTCTTTTAAAGCAATAAGAGCGTTTTCTTCTTCCTCCGCGTCAATATATTCCACAATGCCTTCATTGATCAAGTCACTCCATTTCATTTTACCACTGGATAGATCCTCTATGTGTTTTTTCGTAAGCAAAAGTTTACCGTTTTCAACTATAACCAATGGTCTCCTAAGTCGACCACAGTCGCAATTCACTATTACATCATTTGCTTCTTCATAGTATGCAACGTTTACTTCGTTATTGAGAAGACCTTTACGGCGTCTCTCTCTCAGTTTCTGCACTAGTTCTCTACCATTAGGATGCATACCGATGAGGTCGCCGTTGAGATAAACACGTGTACCAGTTGATTTTTTAGTAATCTCCCTGATTCCTAAATCCCTTAGTACACCTTCAACTTCTTTTTCTGGGAATCCTTCTGATATTTCAACAGCTAATGCTAAGTTTTTCACAAGACCACAGTTTGGTCCTTCAGGTGTTTCATTTGGACATAGGCGACCCCATTGAGTAGAATGCAAGTCACGTGCTTCAAAATGTGGTTGAGACCTTGTAAGTGGTGAGGTAACTCGTCTTAGATGACTTAGTACTGCTAAGTTACTAGTTCTATCAAGAAGCTGTGATATCCCTGCACGTCCACCAACCCAGTTACCAGTAGCAAGAGCATGATGTATACGTTGACTTAAAACATCAGAACGCAGTGATGACCCTATTTTTATTTCTTTTCCCTTAGCATGGATCCTCTCTATCTGATATTTTAAATCTTTACAAAGCGCTGTAAAAGCAACACGGAAAAGATCCTCCATTAAATCCCCAGCTAATTTCAAACGTTTATTTGCATAATGATCCTTATCATCCTCTTCTCTTTTACCAAGAGCGAGTTCAAGAACAGCCATACCCATACGTGCCATAAAAATAGCTTTTGTAAGACGATCAGATGGATCATTACCAAGATGAGGAAGAAGGTTTTTATCCATCAATGTTTCCACTCTTTTAATACGATATTCTTTAGCCTGACCACCAGCGAATTTCTTCCCAAGATACGCTATGGCTTCTTCTTTCGTAGTTATACCATACTCGTTAGCACATTCCTCAATATTAGCTAAAACATAAGGTTCCATCTTGGGATCAACACTTATAACATCAACGATTTCTTCATCGTTCTCCATACCAAGAGCTCGGAGGAGTATCATCAGAGGAATCTGACCGTAAGTAGTAGGAAGTGACACCATGAGCATACCATCGTTTTTCTTCTCAACAACAGTTAAAGCACGATAACCTTCTCTCTGAGAAAACACCTTAGCAACCTCTATATCATGACCGTAACGACTACTTCGCTCTACAAGAACACGATTTGGTGCGAGATCCTCCACTGTGATTAGTACTCTCTCGGTTCCATTACTGATGAAATACCCACCAGGGTCAAGGGGATCCTCCTGCATTTTTTGTAACTCTTTCTTATATTCTTCATCTGTTAACTCATGACCTTTTTTTTCTTCTATAACCTGTCTAGCGAGGTTACAAGCTTTTGATTTAACCATAATAGGTAGTTCACCTATTCGCACTTCCTCAGGGTCATATTCAACATCATCTTTAACAGGGATGAATTCTAAAGTCAAAGGTGCCTCGTAGGTTAAGTCTCTAAGACGAGCTTCCATTGGTGTTAAACTCCTAATCGTTCCATCTGCTTCTTTAACCTCAGGTCTACCAACGGATATCCTACCGAATTTTATTTTATACCCCTCGATCTCTGGATAAATATATCCTCTTTCCATTTCTTCTTCTTGCCCGATTATAGTGCTATCAACAATACTCTGCAGTCGACGTTCTAAAAAATCATTATATGATGCAATCTGATGGTTGACTATACTACGTTCCCTATAAAAACTATCAATAAGTTCTCTCATCCTAAACACCTACACCCATGGACATTTCTCAAATCTATAAACAAACAATTCTACCGTTTTTTTTGTTATTCATTACTTTTGATTACAAACCTATATGCTATCGCTTCTTTAGCAGTATGGCTTTTTCTTATAATCTTTATAACCTGTTCAGGTTTCGCCCCGATCGCAATTGCCACAGGATCTGTATCTAAAATCTTCGGAAGTTGCTCGGGAGTTATATTATATTTTTTAAAGAGCTCCTGTTTTTCTTCTTCAGAAATAACTTCATGATGAGGAACCAACTCATGTTTCATAATATCAAATTGTTGTTTTCCTTTTACTTCAGCCATTATGTGGTTCATTCCTCCTAGTGGCTTTATGGGGATGAGCGGGCCTGAAGGGATTCGAACCCTTGGCCACCTGGTTAAAAGCCAGATGCTCTACCTAGCTGAGCTACAGGCCCATATAAAATAGGCCGAGGACTCAACCTTTACAAGCTATAAATTCTTCTTTTTTTATGTTTATATATTATACTCTAACCAATATCAACCGTGAAACAGTCTACCGGCTATAATATTTCTTATATTTATATTTTATGGAGTTATTGATTTTAAAATAAGTTGATTTTCTTTTTTTCTAAATATTATCTCATAATCTTCAAAAATCGGGTGTCTACCAAGTAGAACAGGTATATCTTCTCTACCAGATACATGTATCTGAATATCAGAGTAGGTTACAGATTTTTCTTTACTACCAATTACCATACTAAGAACAGCTTTGTATAGTAATGTTGTTCCACCAGCTGTATCAACGGATCCTGCTTTTTTAAGTTTCAACCCAAGATATTTAGCGATAGGTAGAGGTATCACTATGAAGTCTCCACCAGAATCAAGTAGTGCATCTATGAAAGGTGTTTCTTTACCATTATAATAAAATTTTACAGGTACAATAGGGTATTTATAGTAGTTGAATACAAATGTTACATTGTCCATAGGGATTTAATGGTAAATATGTATAAAGAGATAATACTTTTGATATTTCTCTAATAATTTTTTTAATGATTATGTCAGCTAAAAAATATTACAGAAACTAAAAGAGAGGTTTTTTTATAGTTCCCTTATACCTTTATCAAGTACTTTGGAGATCTTGATTTCGTCATCTGGGAATTTATCTGCAGGAAATTTTTCTTCAGCTAGTTTTAGTATATCTTCCACATTAGCGCTATGATCTACTATTTCATCGTTGAATAGTAGGATCCATTCACCGGAGAATTTCTTAGATATTTCTTCTTGTTTCATCAAAAAAATGCTACCATTTTTTACTATATAAATTTTACCCCTTATTTTTAGTGAAAAACCATAGAATAAACGAAAACTATATATACTAAAACAGACACACTATTATTACGCTGTTAAAGTAAAAAAATGCAAGAAGAGGATAATATTTATGGATATCATAACATTAGATGATTTATCAAAAGCTATAGCAAATAGAGTCGGGATAGGGATAGAAGAGGCACGTAGAGACGCAGGTTTTGTAATGGATATATTTGGATTCCAAGATCGCGTTATAGATAATGTCCTAGACCCGGAGGATAGACAGCTTTTTTATATCTTGGAAGAAGAAGGAATGCTTACTACCGAGAGAGAAGAAACTACCCTCTATGATGGACGAGAATGGCGTACTCATTATTGGGTTATACGTAAGGATGTTATTAAAAAATATGCGAGAGAGGAAAACAAGCGAACCAGGAGTGTTTTATCTGATAAACAGACTATAAATGATATATCTGATGAAGCAATATATGATGCACTTGATGACGAGGTATGGACTACTAGAAAGATAAATGAGTAAGCCCTTATCCCTACTTTTTTTGTTTTGACTTTTTCTTTTTGTTAACTAATTACAACTAAAATTTTTTTCATGTTTTTTTTGATAAATCTCTCATTTTAAAAAAATTAATAACCCTGTTTTAGTTTCATATTCTTCATAAAAATTTAAAAGTTAAAAAAATTTAGTTTAAAAAAGGGAGGAAAAACTATCTATGGTAGAAAAAGGAAGGATACTTATCAGTTCAGAATCTGTAACAGAGGGTCACCCTGATAAAATGTGTGATTTAATCTCTGATGCTATCCTAGATGAGGCTTTAAGGCAGGATAAAAACTCTCGAGTAGCTATTGAAACTGGTACAAAAAACGGTGGTGTAATGGTTTTCGGTGAGATGACAACTCAGGGTTATATTGATATCCCTCGGGTAGTGAGAAGTACGATAAAAGATATTGGTTATACAAAATCGGAGTACGGTATAGAATGGGAGACATGTTCTGTATGGGTGCAGATTACAGAGCAGAGTCCAGATATTTCACAGGGGGTGACTGAGGGTGACGGTCTTCATAAGGAGCAGGGTGCTGGTGATCAGGGGATGATGTATGGTTATGCATGTAATGAGACAAAAGAGTTAATGCCTTTACCTATCTCACTTGCCCATAAACTTACAAAAAGGTTGTCAGAGGCGCGGAAGAAACATGAGATCCCTTATCTTCGCCCTGATGGTAAATCACAGGTTACTATAGAGTATGATGAAAAAGGGAAACCTATACGGGCGCATACGGTTGTTGTTTCTACTCAACATGATAGCGGTGTTTCGTATGAAAGAATCAAAAGAGATGTGATTTCTAAGGTGATTAAACCTGTTTGTAAAAAATGGGTTGATAAGGATACTATCTATCATGTTAATCCTACTGGTGCTTTTGTCCGTGGTGGCCCTTATGCCGATGCGGGTCTTACTGGTAGAAAAATCATTGTGGATACATATGGTGGTGTAGGTAGGCACGGTGGTGGAGCTTTCTCAGGTAAAGACCCTACGAAGGTTGACAGAAGTGGTGCCTATGTCGCTCGTTATATAGCGAAGAATATTGTCGCTTCAGGTATAGCTGATAAATGTGAAGTACAGCTTGCTTATGCTATAGGTGTTGCTGATCCTGTTTCTGTTAATATTGATTGTTTTGGGACTAACAGGATACCAGTTGAAAAAATAGAAAAACTGGTTAGAGAGTTTTTCCC
>QMTJ01000069.1 GCA_003651045.1 Thermoplasmata archaeon
AATTACTTCCCCGGTTTCACTCATGAGTATAGCCTGAGTGAAACTCTTATGTATGTCTAATCCTGCATACAACATTTCATCACCTACTCTGCATATGCAGGACGGCTTATCATGCTATCAGTACCTACTGGAAAAATACTTAAATATTGGAAAAACATGATAGATATTTTGTGGGTAAATTAGCTGTTCTGCTTATTTTAATGATGTTGTGTGGAGTAGGATTAAATGCCGGGATGAAATATGATTCAATCCTAATAAATACTTCTGCCCAGAATAATAGTGACATAAAACCTATCGCAAATAATATTACTTTACATATATCTGACTTCAAAACTTCGCTTTTTGAAAAACATACTTTATCTATATGGATTGAAAGCTTAGATAAAGATACTGGAGGGGTTATAGTTAATGGTGTAGATACAAGAAACCCATTTACCCCTTTTACATGGGATTGGGGAGATGGATCTATCGACGATGGGTTTTTTCCTCAGAATCATACTTATATAGATAGGACAAGAAATTATATATTAAAAGTTATTTCTAACTATGCTGATGGGAGCGCTGATAGAGCCGAGGTTTTAATTCGTTTTGTGCCCCCTAAAGTAGATTTTAAACCTCTCTCATCTAATGTTTCTGTAATAATTCCTAATTACATGATAACATTAAAAAGTAGACTACCTGGATATAGGATACCAAAATTAACTTATTTTGACGATAGTTTTTTTAATGTAGTAAATAGAACAGTAGTTGAATATGTGCTTTCAATAGCTTCAGAGATTCAGATGGATTTTGCAAATAATGATGTTTATCTTATCAATGAGAGTTTCATGCAATATCTTCTCAGAGATGTTCATTTTGGAGGAGGGTATACATTGTGGTATACAGATCCAATTGCATTTGCTATGGGAGACTGTATGATGAGAAAATCGATACCGTGGTCTTCGTTGTTTCATGAGATGGGACACGATGTAACTCTTAATAGTCCTGCAAATTATTTTTATGGAGGAAAGATTGATGGAAATGCAAATGCTATATTCTCTGAATCTATGGCTCAAATTTTTCAACATTCAACTGCTTATGAAATAATTAATAATGCCAAAGTATATGGGTTGAGTGAGGATTTAGTTTTTGAAATTAAACAAAGTGCGATTTCTTCAATAATGATGGTTAAGAATGCCTATGAAGAATATATTAACTCAGGAATGGTTTTTTCTTCTTGGAACGATCCTGTAACTGAAAGAGATGAAACTTTTAATACATTTATGACCCTCGCATACAAGTTTTTTGAGCATGCAGAGAAATCTGGTTTAGGTTACAGGATGCCGTTAAAAAGAATGATGATGTTACTACAAACTTTCTGCGAGGAAGATAAGGAAAGATATAGTCAATTCGAAAATTCTCCAGAAGCAGAAAACTTTAGAGCCACATTAATGGTTACAGCTTTATCTTTTGCATTTGAAGAAGATTTAAGAGAAGAGTTTAAGAGATTAAATTTTCCCGTAGATGATAAGATCTATGATGAGTTGATTAATAGAATTAAGGACACATTGATGACAAATAATCTTCCCAGTAAACCAATTGTTAGTGGTTCCAATGATGGTCATAAAAACATTTCATATACCTATACAATAGTATCAGTGGATTTGGATAATGATAGTTTACAGTATTTTATTGATTGGGGTGATGGTAGTAATTATACTAGCAAATTTATAGATGGTAATACATCTTTAACGGTTAATCATACCTGGGATCGAGCTGGTAGATATATTGTTAAGGTTAAGGCCTTTGATAATGAAACTTTTTCAGCTAATAGTAGTTATATTGTTTATATTGATAGTTTAGAGGTTGATGATATTGGTTACCTTATTGACATTGATTCTAATGGTATCTATGATAGATTCCATAATAAGAGCAGTGGTTTAGAAAGTAATGTTGGGTATAAGAACGGTGAGTATCTTATTGATGGTGATGGTGATAATATTTGGGATTATAGTTTTTCAGAGTATAGTGGTCTCGTCAAACACGTTGAAAATAGAGAAAGAAAACACACACCAAGTTTTGAGATAATTCTTATGCTCCTAGCTACAATTTTTACTCTAATTTGGTATGTAAATAAGAAAAAATAAAATTCCTCTCAAATCCTTTGAATTTGAGTCATCAATTTATCCTTATAAACTCTCCTTTCTATTGTAGATGATAAAAACAGGTCTCCTGAGGTAAATCCCCTTCCTGTTAACATATATGGACCTGCCGGAATCCAGCAGATATCTTTGGGATCAGCAACGTCATCATAACTTGGTTATTGTAGATTAGCGATGTTTACCTGGGGTTACCCTTAATCCGCCGAGCGGGGGTACGAGATGGCCGAAGATGCATGTTGAGGACTTACCAAGGAAACGAAAGGTGGAAATAGGAGATTATAAGGTTTTTTGCTCTTATTTCATTATAACGATAAGTGAAACATAAAACACTAGATGCTCGAGGACTTAAGTCTTTCGCTAAATATTGAATTCATGCTGGAAGTAGTTGGAATTTTATTTAATTTGGATATGTAAAAGATAATTGTTAAAATGAATGAGAAAATATGAGGTTATATCTAATGTTATGTATTACTATGTTTTTTTATAATTGGGTGATATTGTGGTTTCCACATTTTTGATTTTATTTCTTGTAACGATAATTCTTCGGTACCCTGTTTTTCTGAGATACTTTTTATAGTGGTATGAGCTACAGCAGCACTGATTTTTCTAATGTCTACTACGTTTGGATATATAATTCCTTTTTTAATGTTGGAATCTGGAGTCATATTTGAAAGTGTGATAGCTACTTCTGTAAAAACTTCATCGTTAATGTAGCAGCTTTCTTTGATTAGTATTGCTCCTAGTCCTACTCCAGGGAATATAAAAAAATTGTTTCCCTGCCCGACAATTATTTTTTTTCCATTATAGTTGAAGGGTTCAAATGGTGACCCAGTTGCAACGATAGCTTTTCCTTTTGATGCTTTATATATCTCTTGAGGTGTAGCTTCACTATTAAAAGTAGGGTTAGATAGAGGAAATATTAGTGGCCTGTCTGTGTTATTACACATTAATTTTATGATTTCATTTGTAAAATGTTTTTTCTGACCTGAAGTTCCGATGAGAACTGTAGCGTTAAAATTTTTTATAACTTCTGCAAGTTTTATGTTCGAGACATCTTCAACATCCCAGTTTTTGAAGAAGTTTTTATCTTTTGAAAAAGGTTTTTTATAATTAGCAACTTTACGTTGATCTGTAACAAGTCCTTTGCTATCTAATATCGCGATTTTTTCATATATTTTACTTTCTGAGAGATTATATTTACTCCTTAAGCAGGCTGCAATTCTTCTAGCGATCCCTATTCCAGCAGCACCTGCACCGTAGATTACAAACCGTTGATCTTTAAGGTCTTCATTAGATATTTTCAAGCCATTTATAATCCCTGCTAATACTACAGACCCTGTTCCTTGTATATCATCGTTGAAACTCAAAACTTTGTATCTATATCTATCAAGTATAGTGAAAGCATTTTGTCGGCTAAAATCTTCCCATTGAATTAGAATATTTGGATATTTCTTTGTAATTCCTTTAACAAATTTTTCAATAAATGAATCATATTCTTCACCAGTAAGACGACCAGATTTATAGCCTAGATAGTAAGGATCATTTAAATCTTGTGAGTTGTCTGTACCTACATCAAGAGTTAAAGGTAATGTCTCCCATGGTCTAATTCCTGCGCCCAAGACGTATAGTGAAAGCTTACCTATAGAGATATCTATACCACCCACTCCTTGATCTCCTATGCCTAGAATCCCTTGGTTATCTGTTACAACAGCAATAGTTGGTTTTTTAAATCTAAAGTGTGAAAATATTTTTTCAACTTTGTCGATATTATTCGGTGAAAGAAAAATACCTCTAAATCTTGCCGAATCTCTTGAAAAGCGCCTTACTGCTTCTCCTACAGTTGGTGTGTAGATTATCGGTAAAATCTTTTCTAGGTTAGCATAACAAAATGCATAAAATAGGATTTCGTTTCTATCATGGAGATCCCTTAGGAAATTAAAACGTGAAATATCAATTGTTTTTTTAAGTATAGGCATTTGTTGGGTAGAGTTGATAGATTTAAGTATGTTAAAAATCATACCTATTCTTTCATATCTTTGATTTATCTTTTCAATTTGTTTTTCTATAGAGAGTATCCTTGGTGGGATGAGACCTTCGAGGCCTAAATCGTTTCGTTCTTTTTCAGTAAATGCGGTACCTTTGTTTAATAGGGGAGCACGGATGACGTCATTTCCTTCAGCATCAGTGATAAACACTAGTTTGTTGTTATCTTCTTTTACGTCAAAATAGATACTCATATTATTTCACAATCCTAGATTTTAGAATAGCAAACAATGATATTGGGTTTATATTTTTTTAGATAACTCTGATTCTTATTTTTTTTGTATTCCTCTATTATTTCAATTTTTCTAGGGTAACTATTGAAAAATCCTTCTAAAAAGTCTTTATATGAGTTTGCTTGACTTAGATACAGTAAGTATTAGCGTGTAACTGTTTTCTGAGTCGATGTTGAGTTTAAATGGTATTTGTTTTTTCTAGATATATAAGAATATTTTGAATATTTTTGATTCCTCTATCAAAATATTCTTTTTGATGTCCCTATCCAATTTTGTAAACTTCTTTCCAAAATTCTTCAGTGCCTTCTCCTATTTCATTACATATAGCTTTCCATAGAGCAATATCAACAATAACATGTTCCATATTTGCCAGATATTCAACATAAGCTTTGATGTTTTCTAAAGATGTTTTTTTTCGAACATTTTCGATATCTCTTAAACATTGTAAAGCTCTTCTGATGATGTCTGCTTTTGATCCTTGATATTTATGGTAGATATTGCTCGATGATATCTAAAGATTCCTGATCTAAAGAAATGCTTAACCGTTCTATAGGCACCTGTAGCATGATTGTATAGTTCTGGTTATTAAAATTATGATGATTACAAGTGGTGAATGATGAATACATTTTCGTAAATATCTTTTAATATTTTGTAGAGCTAATTAGATTAATGGTGAACTTTAATAATGAATCAAGTATTGGTGTGTCTAAAAAATAAAGACAAGATCAACTTTGGTGTACTTGATAAAAGACAAAAAGAACTTGTTGCATTGGGGAATGTAATTCGTTCAGGAAAAACTGATTTGATTTCACGTTATGTTAAAGAAGCATTAGATTCAGGTGCAACAAAAGAAGATATATTACGTGTTGCATCTTTTATTCTTGGTGATAAAAAACTACTAAATACTATCTATCATTGAGCTTTTAAGTGCTTTAAGTTTTGAAGAAGCAAATAGGTTAGAGTATATTTCAGTTGTAGATGATTGTAGAGGAGATTAAAAAAATCATCTAATCTTTTTTTTATATTATACTTTGTCCACCGATGAAAAGAATGATTGTTGCGCTAAGGGTTATTAAAACGTTGTCATCGATTATTCCAAATTCGTAACGTTCAAAAAACGATGCAACAATAGCAGCGAGTACACCCCATGCTGCTAGACCTACCATGTTTGCAAAAAAATAACCAATGGGTATGCATACTCCCATCATGTACACGTTACCAATAGGGTGTTTCTTTCTTTCTTGGAAAGCAAGGTTTCTAATTATCCCGGTTATACCATCGCCAAATGCGATAAACGCTGGTGGTATAATAGCGATCCATGGGTTACCAAAAACCCACCACAGTATAAAAATCGCGAGACCCCACATGAAACAAAAACTTACATCATTTAAATCCCCTTGGGTTTGGAACCAATAGAGGAGTTTACCTGATTTATGTGTGAAATAAGTAAAGATAGATAGAATAGTACCAGCGAGTAATGGATACCAGGGATTTTTAAAAACAAATGGTACTGCTAAAACAACAACGCCACCTGCGAAAATATGAATTAATTTTCGGTTATAGTAGATAGCGATTTCTTTTTTGTATACTCGTTTGATCATCCAGAGATAAAGTTTTTTTGTTAGGAAGAAGGTTACAAAGATAACATAAAATGCTAGGATAAAAGTCCAGAGTATTTCACTGTAGATAGATCCATTGAGCATTTGCAACCTTTATCTTTTCATCTTATTTAAATTTATTATTTTATGAAG
>QMTJ01000070.1 GCA_003651045.1 Thermoplasmata archaeon
GGGTGACAACCAGCAACAAGAACACCATCAGCGCCTTTCCTAAGTGCTTCCAGGATAAACACAGGATCTACTCTACCTGAGCACATAACTCTTATGCTTTTAATGTTTGGAGGATATTTTAATCTACTAGTTCCTGCTAAATCTGCACCAGCATAACTACACCAATTACATAAAAACCCTATTATATTTGGTTCAAATTCTTTCGCCATTTTTTTTCACCTTAGCTTGATATTTTCCTCATATTATCTTTTTTAATTTCATTAAGCGTCATTTCCACAGCTTTTGGAACTGTCATAGCGATTTCATCACTAAGGCATTCACTAAACTCAGACGGAATATTCCTCATCATTATACCAATAACAACGATCTCACGTGGTATCCTATTTTCCCCTATTTTTTTCGCCATATCTATAGCCTCAATCAGAGATACATCATGAGGATTACATGAATGCATAGTATCGAAGTTATCCAAAGAAAAACGTTTCACAACTCCATGCTCACCATTATTAGATCTAACAGCATCAACAATAACAGCCTTATTATATCCTACTATGATATCAAGCAGGTTCAAACCACCTGTTGTTGCCTCTTCTAATGTAACATCTAGGTTTTTAACTTGTTTTCTTAGTTGATTCACAACATGGATACCTACTCCATCGTCACCGAGTATCTTGTTTCCAACTCCGACAACTATAGTTTTCGTTTTTTTCATCCCTTTACCCATCAGAAGGTTTTTTTATAGATTTTGTCTAAGTGTTTTGTATAATTTCCTCTCATGATCATAGATGTTCACTTCGAGGGGCATACCACCAGGTAACGTGTGTGTTGCACATGCAAAACAAGGATCATATGCCCGGAATGCCATTTCAACCATGTTCAAGGTAGCGTTACTGACATTACCTCTAGATATCACACCTTTTGCTGCTTCACGAATCGACATGTTAATAGCACCAGCATTGTTTGTAGTAGCAACAATAAGATTAGCCTTGTCAATGAGACCATCCTTAGTAAGTTTATAATGATGTATAAGTGTCCCACGTGCTGCCTCTGTAACACCCATTCCTTCACCAGGTTCACCAACAGGGTTCCTAATCTTCTGAGAAGTTATTTCAGGGTCTTTTATGAGCTCCTTCGCTCTTTCTGTTGCATATAGTAGTTCTATAAGACGCGCCCAATGGAATGCGAGAGTGCTATTCACTGGTTTACCACCAAGTGTTTCATAGAACCGATTGTATTCTTTATCAGCTAGTGGTGTCGCCATACCCTCAGCGGCGTTGAGTCTACCTAGTGGTCCTACACGATAGATACCACTATCTTTACCGTCTTTGAAACCTTTCCAACCAATTGCTTTGAGATACGGGAATTTGATATAAGTCCATTCTTCAACATGCTCAGCGATATACTTGTAATAGTCTCTCACATCAAACTTTACAAACTCTTCTCCTTTTTGATCTGTTACGCGAATCTGACCATCGTAAAAGTTTACCTTATTGTTTTTATCAACAAGCCCCATATTATAGGTTGCAAGCTGATAAGGGTCACTAAGTATGAGATCAACATATTTCTTATTCTGCAACACGATCTCATCAAAGAGTTTCAAAGAAAACTTGGCAAACTCTATACACGAGTCAACCATTTTTTCTATTTCTTTAACCTCGTCCTTGTTAAGACCTTTGGATACACCACCTGGTAACCCGCAAACTGGATGCGTAGCTTTCCCACCTAGTATAGCTGTTATTTTTTGACCATATGCACGATGTTTTATCACTTCTTTACCAATCTCTACACCCGCTTTTTCTATCACACCAATAATGTTTCTCTTAGCTGGTGGTGCATCTGGTCCAACTACGAAATCAGGACCACCAAGGTAGTAGAAATGAAGAGTATGATCATAAATAAAATAACCCATGTACATAAGTTCACGTAGCTTCTTAGCAGCAGATGGAGGATCAACATTAAAAGCTGCATCGAGAGCCTTAGTTGATGCGAAATGATGCGCAACAGGGCAGACACCACAGATACGGGATGTTATCTGTGGCATATCCTCAGCACGACGACCTTGAGCGAAACGTTCAAAACCACGTAGCTCAGGAATCTGAAGATACGCGTTTTCTACATCGCCTTTATCATTAAGGAAAATACTTATTTTACCATGACCCTCAAGACGGGTTATAGGATCAATTGTGACTGTTTCCATTATTTCGTCACCCTCCTATTAATAAGAGCAGAAGGTAAACCATACTTGTAAAAAGTCCCAACAGGATCAACAACCTGATCAATGAGTCTCTGAACTTCTTCATCACTCATCTTCTCTTCGTCCTCCAAACCAAGGATACTAGCCAGTGCAGATATCATCTTAGCACCTTGATCAAGAGAGTTAGGCGTGGGACCACCGCAACCAGTACAGGGCATATTCGCATCGAGACAACGTGCACCGCAACCACCACGAGTAGCAGGACCCATACATATTATACCCTGCTCCAAAAGACATTTATCCTCGATTTTATCAACCTCCCAGATTCGTTTTATTTCTTTGATTTTTTTCTCAGTTTTCTCAAAACGACATTCGTCACAAACTGATTTCAATGGACCAATAACAGAACCCTTTGGCGGTAGTTTATTCTCAACAATCGCATTAACAGCTGTTAACACCTGCTCCGGAGTAGGTGGGCAACCTGGTAAATAATAGTCAACATCAACTGTTTGATCAAGTGTTTTCACAGTATCATAAAACTCAGGAAGCGTCAATGTTCCTTCTTTGATTTTAACTGAGGTTTTAGGAACAACTTTTTTAGGATTATCCGTCGAAGGATTGTTAAGATATGCTA
Source organism: Thermoplasmata archaeon (assembly GCA_003651045.1). Lineage (GTDB taxonomy): Archaea > Thermoplasmatota > E2 > DHVEG-1 > DHVEG-1 > B24-G9. Next base: position 2,829 of record QMTJ01000070.1, read on the forward strand.
CATTGAAAACCTCTTCACGATTCGCAATATTCGCAAGACCAGGGATACCACCATTAGTAGCGCATGCTCCAAATGCTACAAGAACCTTCGATTTTTTACGTAACAGATGCGCAATATGCTCTTGCTCTTCTGTCCGTATCGCTCCATTGAAAAAACAGATATCGATACTTTTATCTTTCATCGCCTCAACATCTTTATACTTGGTATCAATAGCAACAGGCCAAAACAAAATATCAGCAACATCAATAATATCCAATATCTTCTCATCTATATCGAGTACTGCTATCTCACATCCACCACAACTTGCAGCCCAATAAAACGCCAACTGCAGTTTTTTCTTCTTATCTTCTTTTGTTTTCTTTTTCTCCTTAACCATGGTTTAACTACCACCTTTAAACCTTTTTTAAATATTCTTTACTACTTCTAAAACCCCTTTTTTCTTCAACAACAAAGTAGGATCAACAGCATGTTGATCAAAACCATAAACACTTGGGTCAAGACCAAGTGCAACAGCTATAAGTTGAGTATAATAAAACACAGGAAGCTGTTTGTAACCGTTAAACATTTTTTCTGCTTCTTTACCACGGACATCAAGATTAAAACGACATAGGGGGCATGAGAGAACTATAGCATCTGCACCTCGTTCAATAGCATAGCTAGCGATTCTATAAGCCCTACGTGAAACTAGTTCTTTCTCTTGTATAGTATGATAAGACCCGCAGCATTCAATTTTAAACGGGTTATCCACAACCTCTACCCCAAGAGCAGAAAGAAGATCACTCAAGATAGTAGGTTCCTCTGCGTCATCAACTGCGACTTCCCGGGGACGAAGTAGCATACACCCATAGTAGGGCATAATCTTTAAGTTTTTCAATGGTTTTTTCACCATCTTTTTCAAAACATTGAAACCAACATCATCACGGAGAAACTCAAGGAAATGCTGAACTTTAACAGTTCCTCTGTAATCATTCTCACGATCCATAAAAAGGTTAAGTGTCTCTAGATCATCAGGTTTTTCTTTAACCCGGAGGTTTGTCTGTTTCAATGTGTTACAGCACATATCACAGAGAACAACAACCCTGTTCTCACCTTGATCCTCAACATGTATAAGGTTACGTAATGGTGCTAGATGCCGCATGAGATCATCATCTGAGAGAGAAGAAACCACGCCACAGCAAGTCCAATCATCCATTTCAACTAGTTCATGACCTAATGCTTTTGTTATAGCAAAAGCTGATTTTTCAAGGTTTTTTGCAGATGTTTTTAGTGTACAACCTGGGAAATACAATAATTTCATAGTTATCAGCCGATGTTTTTCCTAAACAAACTTACAAACGCTATTTGAGGTATCATATGTCTTTCTTTTTCTGGTATTTCATAAGCTTTTGTATGATCAATTTTATGTCTAAGAACAATCTGACGAAGTGCTTCCATTATTTTTGTAATGTTGATATCCCTTGGGCAGCGTTCAGCACATGTGAAACATGCTGAGCAGAGCCATATTGTTTTAGAATTTAACACTTCAGAGCGATCTAGTATAATATATCTTATAACTTCATCAGGTGTGAGATCCATATCCTCTACATAGGGGCATCCAGCAGAGCAGGTGCCACACTGGTAGCATCCAAATACGTTTTCACCAGAGAGTTCCTCAACTTCGGCTGCAAGCTCTCCTTTTTTAAACGTGATTTTACTTATCTCTTTATCCTGTTTTAGTTTTTTATTCATTTTATCCGTTACACCTCCTCTAGGAGAGCTTCAAGCATAACATCGATTTGTTTTGTTTTGAATCCTTTCTGTTCAATAGCACCAGATGGACAAGCACCAGCGCATGCTCCACAGCCTTTACAAAGCGCTGGGTTAACTGTTGCTACTAAATGCTTTGGGTCATCCCTTTGGGGTTTAACCTCAATAGCAGAAAAAGTACATATGGATTCACAGGTTCTACATCCACTACAAAGATCTTCGTTAACCTCTGCAATCTGACCCTCTCCTCTCATACGACCTTGCATAATAGGTATAGCCGCACGACTTGCGGCACCCTCCGCCTGAGCAATAGAATCAACAAGGTTTTTCGGATAATGCGCAGCACCACACAGGTAGATTCCATCTGTTGAAAAATCAAGTGGTCTAATCTTCGCATGAGCCTCTAAGAAGAAACCTGCGTTGTCAGCCGGGATTTTAAGCATGTTTTTCAAGGTTTCAGTGAACTCTGCACCCTCTGTGTTAATTGTTAAAACTATGAGATCAGCAGGTAAAACCATTTCTTCATTAAGTATATCATCATATACTTTAACAGACATTGGACCATTTTTTGGATCTTTTTTATCCAATATCACTTCTGGTTTTTTCTCACCGGGATATCTAATCACTGTTACATGGTAATTTTTTAAAACATCACCGTAGTATTCCTCTTCTTCTTTACCGAAAACACGCATGTCACGATATAAAATATAGATTTTAGAACCTGGGTATCTTTCACTTATTAGTTTAGCATTTTTGATAGATACTCCACACCCGATACGGCAACAATAGGGTCTTTGTTCATCCATTGCACCAGCGCAGTTGATGATTACAACATTTTTTGGTTTTTTATCTAAACCATCTTTTTTGATTTTTTCTTCAAGCTCTGTTTGACTCAGGATGTTTTTATTAACCTTGTACTGGTATTGACCTCTGAGATCAATTTCTTTGAAACCTGTTGCAACAATAATAGTTCCAAATTTGATTTTTTTCTTCTTCGAATCTTGTTTAATTACTCCTTCATAATTACCAATGAAACCATTGATATCTACTAGCTCAGCATTAGTAAATACATTGATTAGTTTGTTTTTGTTGACTTCTTTAATTAACGGTTTAATAATATCTTCTGCTTTAGTATCAGTAGGGAACATTGTGTAAAGATGTCTTAGTCTCCCACCTAGTTGTTTTTCTTTTTCAACAAGATATGATTTAATCCCCATGTCAGCAAGAGCTAAAGCTGCTTTCATACCTGAGATTCCACCACCGATTACTAACACTGCAGGTGTTACTGTGAATTCTTCCTCACTTAATGGCTCAAGGAGACGTACTTTTGCAACAGCTGCTTTCACTAGGTCTGTAGCTTTTTTTGTTGCTTTCTCCCAGTCGTCGGAATGAACCCAGCTGCAGTGGTTACGAATATTAGCCATTTCAAATAAGTATTTGTTTAAACCTGCTTCTTTTATTGTATCTTGGAATAAACCACCATGCGTACGTGGTGAACACGCTGCAATTACTAGCCTGTTAAGGTTTTTTTCTTTAATTGTTTCACTTATTTTTTTA